>CAXEKM010000318.1:0-6205 GCA_963996645.1 uncultured Marinoscillum sp. | reverse complement strand
TCTGGAACTTCCTCTTTATCAGTTACGTCCTCTTTCTTGCCTTTTGGCTTATCAATGATTTCTGTTAGCTCATCCAAATTTCGAATGATACATTCTGCTCCACCTCGGATGTAGTTCAGTGGATTGTTAAGTTCATGAGCTATACCAGAAGTTAAATGCCCCATTGATGCAAGCTTTTCTGATTGGATTAATTGTCCCTGAGCAGCTTTAAGGTCATCTATGGTATTGATTAGTTCCTGATTTCTATTTTCTAATTGTTGCGTTTTCTCCAGTACTCTAAGTTCCAATTCTTCTTTTTGTTCAGTTAGTGTTTTACTTCGGTATTTGTAAAACGATACTAACCCGGTAATGACAAGAACTACAAAAAGGATTCTAAACCAAACGGCTTCAAAAAAAGCAGCTTGTATAACAATTTGAGGACTTGAAACCACTTTACTCCACTCACCATTTCCTATTCTAGCCTGTACTTCAAATCGATATTTTCCAGGTTCCAGATTTGGATAATGTGCGGTATTTTGCTCAGCGAATTCAATATTCTCCCATTCGTCAGAAAGACCTATCAGTCGGTAACGGTAATTAAGTTCTTCGATGTTGTAATAAGAGTGAGACCTGAAGTTGAATCGTATATTGTTTGTTAAATAAGATAATTTGAAATCATCAATTGGTTTCTGGTTGGCTTCAATGGAGGAGATTTCTATAGAAGGAATTGGTATTGTTAGTTCTTCGGTCGGATTGTCAATAATAGATAAACCTTCGTCTGTACCTACCAGGAGCTGATTATTTTTCGAGAATAAGAAGGCATTTCGATTAACCTCATTACCAACCAGCCCATTGCCCTTATTGTAATTGAAGAATTTCCCATCGTATACATGCCAAACTCCAGATCCGGTGCCTACCCAAAGGCCGCCTTGATCGTCAATTTGGAGTGCATAAATGGGGCCAGGGATAGGGTAGTTTGACTTGACAATTTTACCTTCTTTGATTCTGCTCAAACCAGCAGCTGAACCTACTATAATTTGATTTTCATAAATGGTGGCAGTATATACATTGTCGGTGTAGAGGTCGTTACCGACATATTTTTCACCATTATTAATATCATAGATTCCATTTTCAGCAAGAAGTAATCGATGATGTTCATCAAATAATATTTTTCTAATGGTTTCATCCCCGATATCGTAAATGGTCTTCCACTCACCGTTTTCCAGCTCTAGTAACTCGCCTTTATTGGAGCAGTATAGTTTTCCTCCATAGCTTAACAAGTCAGAGCTTTGAACAGGAACTTTGGAAGTCTTCATTGGTACTATTTGACCATCAACATATTGAAGAACCCCACTGGAATAAGTGCTAAAATATATTTTAGAATCATGCCCTATGATGTCCATGATCCTAAATTTTTCCATTGGGTTAGCCAATTTATATTTAGTCACTTTCCCATTTTTGTGAAGAACGTTAAGTCCTGTATTTGACCCTAAGAAAAGGTCACCATTTGCTGCTTCATATATGGCGCTAACTTCATTTTCCAATAGGGCTTCACTATCATAATTATAGATGGATGGGTTTTTGAGTCTAAATGCACCCCTCATTGTAACTACCCAAATACTACCTTCATTATCAATGAGAGCATCCATACAGGTGTGATCCATCTGAAAGTACTCGGTAACCAAAGGACGATGGGAGTTGGTTTTTGGGTTGTATTGAATCAGTGGAGAATTGGCACTATAGTAGATCAGGTTATCCTTGACAAATAGATTACTGTAATTGCCATTTTGGTAATTAATTATTGGGTGGTCTTTAAAAAGGAACGTAACCTCTCGATCTGTATAATCAAAGTACGCAAGAGAATTGGCATAAAGTATATAGCACCCTTTATTGTACTCATCAGAAGAAACATTGAGAATGTTTTGTGATTTAAATAGCTCATCTCTGCCGTTGGAAGTTAAAAGAAACACTCTTTGTGAGGTTGCTACCAATGTAGAGTCATTGCTTAATGGGACAATGGAAATATAATGTTCGTTTACAGGGTCAAGAGGGAAATAATTACTTTTCCAATTCTCATTAATATAGGTGTACAGCGAATCCTTAAACCCAAGGATCATTTTGTTCAAATGTCCGTTGGCGGGTTTAGACATGTTGAAGTGTGCATCTTTAAAGTCTTTTAATGCATGAGGTGGGGCAATAGAAGTCCATTTACCTTCTTTGAAATAACTCATGTCAAATCCTTCGCTGTTAGAACTTGCCATGTAGATGGTAGAATCATCAAGAATCTCCATTCGTATTAGTCCAATGGCTGTGGGGATTTTCGAACTATCAGGGAAAGTCGACCAGTATAATCCATCAAAAGTGCTGACACCCTCCTGGGTAACTACCCATATTTCGCCATTTCCCGATTGTACTATTTGAGTAATACGGTTAGAAGCCATTCCCTTTTCATCCTTATATACAGAGGCAGAAAACGACTGACCAATCGCATCAACACTCAGTAGTGCAATGCAAATTAGTAGTAAGTAAAGATGAATTTGCCTGTTGATGATTAGGGTCATAAAGAACAAATTGGCAAGATAAACCTATTGTAAATCCGACATAAACAGAGACTTTGTGAAAAAAATATTTTCGAAAAACCCTTAAAAATCGGCGTTTTATCATGATTAAAGTCAATTGGCAGGATTTTGCACCACTTTGGCAGGATTGAGTAAGAAATATATGCCATATTCGTAATGTAATTCAGACCGCCTTAAAATGAAATATTTAATCTGGTACAGTTCTAAAAGTGGTTGCTACAATCACGGTTCTGAAATGGACTACAAAGTTAACGCGTCGCTTACTGGTGAGAGCCTAGAGGTTCTATATGAATTGGATGAATCCGAGATCGGGTTGGTGCAGAAGATCGTGGCGCAGTTAAATAATGCTAGGAATGAATCTCCTGGCAGATACGCGAGTGCATAAAATAAAGCCCGTTGCAAAGCAGCGGTCTTGTCTATAGCTGGTTGGGGCCCCGACGTTTGTCGGGGTTTTTTTGTTTTATTTGCCATTCAGTTTACATCAATCTTTTAATCAAACGAAGGCGGTGAAGTTTTGACAGAAAAGATCTGGGATATAATTATTGTTGGTGGAGGCCAGTCTGGTTTGGCGGTAGCCTACTATTTGAGGCGACTGGGTCTAAATTATCTAATATTAGATGCGGAAGAAAAACCGGGTGGATCCTGGCAGAACTATTGGGATTCGCTAAAGTTATTCTCTCCTGCACAGTGGAGTTCTCTCCCTGGTCGATTAATGAATGGAGGAGTAGATCACTATCCGTCCAAAGACGATGTAGTTGATTACTTTTCAGATTACGAAAATCATTACCATCTTAATGTGGTTCGTCCTGTTCAAGTGACAGAGGTTCTTCATTCGGAGAAAATATTCCATCTATCAACCAGTCAAGGTCTGTATAAAAGCAAAGTATTAATTAGTACAACAGGAAGCTTTTCAAAACCAGTCACACCAGAAATACCCGGTTTAGACTCTTTTGAAGGAAAGGTGTTGCATGCAGCCGACTATCGAAATCCCTCTTCATTTGAAAATCTAAAAGTAGGCATCATAGGTGAAGGGAATAGTGGGGCTCAAATATTATCTGAGCTATCATTAGTAGCTGATACTTATTGGTTTACAAAGAAATCTCCCGACTATCTCCCAGATCATGTAGATGGTAAATACCTATTTGACGCAGCGACCATGTTGTTTGAAGCGAAAAAGAAAGGTAGGGCATTCATTCCTCCATCACTTGGAGATATTGTCATGGTGCCGTCTGTCAAAGATGCGCGAGAGCGAGGTGTACTTACTTATTATCCAGAAGTTACTTCTTTTACAGAGACGGGTGTTATACTAAATGATGGTAGACAGTTTGAGCTGGACAGTGTGATTTTTTGTACCGGTTACTTGCCTGCAATTGAATACTTAAAAGGTCTGAGTATAAGCTTTAGACATAATAAAGTAGACACACATGGCACCAGGTCACGTGAATTAGAAGGCTTGTGGATGGTAGGTTATGGGAGTTGGACGGGATTTGCCTCTGCTACAGTCATAGGAGTGGGAAGGTCTGCGAAAGCTACAGCTAATGAAGTCAAGGAATTTCTTGAAAAGACTAAACAATAGTGCCGGACCAGGACGTTGTATGCTTAATCATTCGTTTTTTAACATTTTTTTGAAACTTACTGTAGGAAATTGCCGTCGATGTAATCGAAATTTACGTTTTGCATAAAGGCTGTTATTTTTGCAGCCGATTATAAATTAGAAAAGACACTATGGAGCAATTAGATCAGGATATCAAAAAAGAGCACCAGGCCAAGATCCAACAAGTAATAGGTGAAGTAGGAAAAGTAGTGGTTGGTCAGGAATACATGGTGAACCGATTGCTGATTGGTCTATTTACCCAGGGACATATATTGTTAGAAGGTGTGCCAGGTCTTGCAAAGACCTTAACTATTAATACGCTTTCTGACGTATTGAAACTTGATTTCAAAAGAATACAATTTACTCCAGACCTTTTGCCTGCAGATTTGATTGGTACTATGATTTACAATCAGCAGAAAGCTGACTTTGAAGTAAAGAAAGGTCCGATCTTCTCTAATCTGATTTTGGCAGATGAGGTTAACAGATCTCCAGCCAAAGTTCAGTCAGCGTTATTAGAGGCCATGCAGGAGAAAACGGTCACTATTGGTGATACCACCTTCAAGTTAGATAGACCATTCCTGGTACTGGCTACACAGAACCCAGTAGATCAAGAAGGTACTTACCCACTTCCAGAAGCACAGGTTGACCGTTTCATGATGAAGGTACACGTTGATTACCCTTCTAAAGAAGACGAATTGGAAGTAATGCGTAGAATGGCCAACATGTCGTTCAAGCAAGAGATAAATACTGTGCTTTCTAAAGAGGACATTTTCTCTATTCGTGAAGAAATCAATCAGGTAAGTCTTTCTGAAAGCTTAGAGAAATACATCATTGAGCTGGTATTTGCTACGCGTAATCCTAAAGATTATGGCTTAAATGACGAAGCACAATACATTCAGTTTGGAGCTTCTCCTAGAGCATCTATTAATTTGAATCTTGCAGCCAAAGCGGTAGCATTCTTCAATGAGAGAGATTATGTGCTTCCAGAGGATATTAAAGAAATTGCTGATGATGTAATGAACCACAGAATTCTTTTGAATTATGAAGCCGAAGCTGATGGAGTCACTACTCATGATATCATCAGTAGAATTCTAAATAAGGTTCAGATATCCAAGTAAGACACACAATACTTAAAAATAGAAGGCAGCCCAAGGGTTGCCTTTTTTATTGTTCACCATTTCTTAACAATAGTAACAGGGACTTAAAAAAACCAATATTAGTTTAATGATATGGTAACAGGCCGCGCTAAACCAGTTAACATACTACTTACACCTTTGCATTCGTAATTGATTGAATCTATCAACAACTAGAAAAGAATTAAAAGGTATTAAATCATGAGAAAATTTTTAGCAATGTCATTGTTCCTTTCTGGAGCACTAGTATTCACTTCTTGTAGTGAAGATGACGCACCATCTGACGCTGAAGTACAACAAGCTGCTTTGGATCAAGTATCAACTGCTGTAGCTGGTAAAGTATCAACTGACGAGTCTGCATCAGGTGCTGATGATTCTGTATTCGGATGGACACTTACAATGGGTGGTACTTACAACTCTTCTGCAACTGAGAGAGTAGATGTAGAAGGTAACATTTCTGCAGATGTAACCTGGACTGCAGACAAAATTTACGAAATCAACAAAAGGGTAACGGTTCTTGATGGCGTTACCTTGACTATCGAAGCTGGAACAAGAATAGAAGGTGATGTTCAATTCACAGGTGCTGATGCTTCTGTATTGATGATCGCTAGAGGTGGTAAAATCATTGCTGAAGGTACTGCTGATGAGCCTATCATCATGACATCAACTGCAGATGATGGTACTTTAACTGCTAGCGATAAAGGAAAATGGGGTGGTCTAGTAGTTCTAGGTAAAGCTTCAATCTCTGCTGAACAAGACGAAGTTCAAATCGAAGGTGTGGATGCAAGTGACGTAAACGGTCTTTACGGTGGATCTACTGACGATGATAACTCTGGTGTTATCAAATATGTATCTATCAGACACGGTGGTGCTGTAATCGATGCGGCTGCTGGTGATGAGATCAATGGTCTTACATTAGG
>CAXEKM010000317.1:0-2855 GCA_963996645.1 uncultured Marinoscillum sp. | reverse complement strand
TTTTGCACTAATGGGGGGGAGTTTGCCCGTCATCGAAAGTATGGCAAAACTTGGTAAGCCCTATGTTGTGGTTTCCTTTCCTGATTTTGAACCTTATGCTAAAGAAAATAATATTCCATTTGTTTCCTATCAGCTAAACGAATGGAGTGATACGTCCAACTCTTTAGATCTTTTTGAGAAGCTACAACCCTATGGAGTGGATGTAGCAGTGCCTCTATTCGAGGAAACAGTGGAGTGGGCAGGAGCACTCAATTCCATTTATCGAGGAGATCCAAGAGTACTTAACCGTGCATTCTTGTTTAGAAATAAAGCCATGATGAAGCGTAAAGCGCTGATTGGCGGATTACGCGTGGGACTTTTTGAAGAGGTATACAATAAGGAAGGAGTAAAAGCCTTCATGAAACGACTCAACGAAGCTAATCTTCAGTTGGATGGAGAGGAAGATAGCTGGGTGCACATCAAGCCATTTGCTTCGGCAGGTACAGTTGGTCATAGGCTACTAAAGTCCATGAAAGATATAGATGAGAAGTGTGAGGATAGTGATTTTCCATGTCTTGCCGAGAGTCACTTGCCAGGTAGGGAATTCTCATGTGAAGCGTTCATCAACAAAGGCAAAGTACGTTTCTTGAATATCACAGAATACGTGCATCTTGGATACTCCAATTTCATTCCAGAAGGACATTATCTCAATTCTAAGCGTGAGCTCATTCATAAGCATGTGCAAAAATTGGTAGACATCTTCGGAATCGAATATGGAATGGTACACCCAGAGTGGTTCTTGACAGAAAATGACGAATTGAACTTTGGGGAAACTGCTTGTAGAATCCCTGGAGGTCATATCTTGGAGCTTGCAAGCAAGTCCTGGGGATTTGATGCATTAGCGGCATTTGTACTATGTCACGATCCAAATATTACTGAAGAGGAACTGGACGAAATCTTCCCATCTAAGGATTATTTCCCAGAAAACTACAATGGTAATGTGATGATCTACCCTCAGAAACGTACTTTCTCCAAGCTCGAGATACCTGAGGAACTGAACAATGAACCTTACTTTGTCGACCATACGCTCGTACCACCATTGAGTACCCAGAAGATAAGCGATAGTAGAGAAGGATTTGGTAACCATTTCGGTACGATCAACTTCAAAGGTGAAGACCCGGACCGAATGACAGAGCTGCTGCTTCATTATGAAGAAGTAGACTTCTACGTGTAATCAGCATAGCTGAAGTTGCAATTTTAGCCTGTCTCTTAAGAGATTAAGGGTTGACAGGTCAATTGAATTGAAATTTTTCATAGCTTCTCGATAGCCTGTGTTATCGAGAAGTTCTTTATTGACCCAATCAGACATGCAAGAAACCTCCAATAGGGTATTCGATAATTTTGACAAAAGTTTTTTAGAATTTCAAGAGGCTGTTGAGTTCACCAAGCCTGAGAAAGCAACCAAATTGGCTTCTCAGATTGATATTTTAAGCCTAACCAGAGATGGACTTAGTTATTTATATCATAAAAGTGGCGATCTGGATCAAGCGGGCTTGTTTTATGGGACTGCCTGGAACGAGCCTGATAAATTAGTGCCTACGTTAGTCAAGGGCACCTTGAAAGCGGGTCATCCTTCCTCCAGTTTTGAGTTGTTATCAGAGCTTCGATTATTGGCTTATGCCAATGGTGACTATCACAGTGATGTTATTTCAGCTCAAGAAGCACAAAACTTCTTAGAGGAAGTAGTAGTGCACAACCTGGAGTTTGCACTGAAAGAACCAGCAGAAGAGACCAGAACGGTGATGTCGGAACGTGAATTGAAAAAGGCCTTCAATCTATTCGGATTCATCATTTCCGAAATTGATTTGGTAGGCGTGTACGATAAGTTGGCGGAAGAAATCCGCTTGATCTGTGAGCAGCGGCCCATTGTCACAAGAAAAGCCCGAGAGCTCATTCGTTTAGTGGATACGCGCTTTGATACCTCTGGTGATCGTGAGGTAGATAAGTCTGTTCGCTTGTACATCAATGCCGTATACAAACCTTCCCAAAACACCATCCTACATCAGTCATTGACTGATTACCAGGAGTTTCTGGATAGTGCCAACCTCCGGACATTGACCAATGAAGCTGATAGTCTTGGCTACTACATGAATGCTACGGGACTGGTGAGCAAATACCATCCGTTGCTCTTAAAAAAGTTGGTAACCTCTCATCCTGAGCTGGTACCTAATTGCCTTGATTTGAATGACAGAGGCAAAGCAGAGTGGGAGAAATTTCATGAGCTCGTTTCCACCTTGATTTTGGAAATTGTGAGCCCAGACAATTGTCAGTGCATTTATGGTTTAGCCAGAATGTTGGGTAAAAACCTTTTTTCCAGAAGACCAGTGCGAGTTGGATTGGAAAACTTGAGAAAGATCAAGCTCAATCCACAAGTAGAGAAGCGCATTATCAAATCGCTGATACATCCCGATGTAGATGTTACAGCTCAGCAGTATCTATTGGGAGGAGTGATCAAGGTTTTAGGTCAGCCACTAGGCGTAGGTCAGGGGAATAATCCTACTTGTCAGTCTGCCAGAGGATTGAGCATGTGGAGTCATCACGCGCCTGCTAAGCTCATCGATATGATCATTACGGTTGCCACTCAAAACAACCTGATCATGCGATTTGAGAATTATGACCTGGTTTCCAATCAATTAGGCAAAGGCCTGGTGGAAAAACTGGATTATAACCTTGATCCGGTATCGGTGTTATTGGTACCTCATTTGGACAAGATTTACAATGAGATGATGAAACGCTCAGCGGGAAGAGCTGACGATCCTCACAAGTGGGTAAATCCTGCCATGTATGGGCAGTGGATTCAGTTAAGTTTCGCCTCT
>CAXEKM010000316.1:0-3593 GCA_963996645.1 uncultured Marinoscillum sp. | reverse complement strand
TTTGCTTATCACCAATTGGGTTGACATAATCAGCCTGAACGGTAAACTCCTTGTTGTAACTGTCGTTGTTGTTTTTGATTCTTGACAATACATCTTCTGTATCTGTATCCTTAGAGATGTTTTCGAAATCATTCACTCTACTGTTCTGACTGTAAAGTGACAAAACGCTAAACTCTTTACCCTTCGTTTCAAAGGTCTTGATGTAGTTCAAACTAACATCTACTGTATTACTGAGGTTCGCTGTAGACATATCTTGCAAGTTGGAATTCAGCAATTCACCTGAACCGTCAGTAGTACGGGTTGTCCGATCATCCTGCGTATTATTGAAATTGAATAAACCGAATTTTACAGAAGCGTTGATCCAATTGTATTTATTTAGCTCATAGTCAAAACCAAGATTGTATCTACCCATCAACATATCTGTCAGGGTACTTGCTGACTGATTTGTAATTGATTGAATATTTCCATCAGAGTCGAATAAGGTCTGCTCATTGTCAAAATCTCCTTTAATATTGTAGCCTGCTCTTCCAAATCCACCCAAAGTAAATCCAGCTCTTCCTTTTCTGTAAGAAGCGTTAACACCAAGGTTTGAACCTCTTAAGCCAGCACTCGAATTCACACTTACAGATGTTCCTTGTAAATTATTCTTTTTGGTGATAATGTTGATGATCCCACCAGTCCCTTCAGCATCGTATCGTGCTGATGGTGAAGTAATTACCTCAACAGACTTGATCTGATCTGCTGGAATTTGCTTAAGTGCATCTGCAATACTGCTAGCTGAGATCGTTGATGGTCTACTATCTATCAATACCTTAATATTGCTGCTTCCTCGCATCGAAACATTACCATCCAAATCAACACTCAATAGAGGAACTCTACGCAAAACATCGGTAGCATCACCACCAGTAGTTGTTTTGTCTTGCTCAGCATTGTAAACAATTCGATCAACTTTCTCCTCCATTAATTCTCGCTGACCTTCTACCACTACTTCATCAAGCTCTTGCGAAACGGATTCCATATTCACTTTACCTAAGTCATATGAATCTCCTTTACCAGAAAAACTGTAGGGGCCTTTGTCCACTTTATCAAAACCTATGAATGAAATGGAAACGCTATATGACCCTTCAGGAATGGACTTAATAACGAATTTACCAGATTCATCAGCAATTGTTCCGTCTTTGGTACTACCATCTTTTTGATCAATCAATGCAATGGTAGCAAAGGGTACTGGTTGATTATCAGGATCTAAGATTTGACCTGATATCTTTCCATAACCAACCTCTGGTTGTTGACTTTTACCTTTGTTACCGTAACTAGCTGGAGGCTGAGCAACAGCTGAAAAGGTAATAAGTGCTAAAATGATGAGTAATGTATGTTTCATTCCAATATTTTGAATTGTCCTAATTCGAGTACATACAAATAGACGTGATTATTGCCCTTTGGTGATTTTAACTAGACGTTTGAGGTGTTTTTATCTGCATTGACCCTCTCACAATCGACGAAATCCATGGTCGATTGTGAGGTCTCACTGGTCGGTAGATTCCTCTAATTGGCAGAGTTGACATATATTAAAGAGTACAGAAACGTACGTTTGTCTTATTGTGACGACTATGGCAGCAAAAAGAAGTAAACGATTGTTCTGGTTAGAGTTTGGAATAACCACTACTGTGTGGCTATTGCTCCTGGCTCTTCCTCCTCTTGGTTGGGGTATCGACTGGCCCATGCAGTATTGGATCAAAACGATCATTTTCGCTTTGGTGCTTACTTCCATGTATTATATCAATTCTGTTTACCTGGTACCTAAGTTTCTTCTCACGAATAAAATCCTACAATACAGCTTGATCGTCATCGCTGTAGCTGCTATTATTTTAGTAGGAATGAGAGCCATCGAGCACAGTCTTGATCTGCCCAGACTAATACATGAAATCATCAGACCAAACGAAGAATACAAACCTAGAGGTTGGTGGCGATTTGATTTCACAGGCATGCTCATGATCTTCCTGGTTTTGGGTTCTAGCACCAGTATTTTGCTAATTAGAAAGGATCAACGCGATCGATTAACAAGAGAAGAACTTGAAAAGGAAAAAGTAAGCACGGAACTTTCCTTTTTGAAAGCGCAAATCAATCCACATTTCTTCTTTAATACACTAAACAGCATTTATGCCTTGACTTCTCTTAACGTGGCTGATGCTCAAAAAGCTATTCATAAGCTTTCAGCAATGATGCGCTATGTACTTTACGATTCTCGTAAGGAATTATGTACGCTTTCCCAGGAGATCGATTTTGTATCCAATTATATCGAACTCATGAAACTCAGACTTCCTGAAAAAGTGGAAGTGAATTTCACAAAGCCTACTGAATCTCAACACGTATTGATAGCTCCCATGTTGTTGCTTCCCTACATCGAAAATGCCTTCAAACATGGTATTAGCTCTCAGCACAAAAGCAGCATTGACATCAACATTCACCTTTCAGGTCAAAAATTAAGCATGAAAGTAACCAATACCATGTTTGAGTCCACTGGATTAAAACTAGAAGGAAGTGGTATTGGGATGCAAAATACTCAGCGTCGTTTGGAACTAATCTATCCTGATAAGCATGAGGTTAAAATCAATCAAAAAGATGGTTTATATATTGTAGACTTTCAAATAGATTTGATCTCATGACATTGAAATGTATAGCCGTAGATGATGAACCTCTTGCTCTTGGTCTGGTGACGGCTTTTATTGAGCAAACGCCCTTTCTACAGCTGACAGCCAAATATGACAATGCCATTGAAGCTCTGAGGCATCTACATGGAGAAGACCCAGTTGACGTGCTATTTCTCGATATTCAAATGAGTGATCTGACAGGAATAGAACTCGCTCGCATTCTGGATAGTAAACCATCAAACAGTAAACCACTTATTGTTTTCACAACGGCATTTGATCAATTCGCTATAGAAGGATACAAAGTCAATGCTATTGATTACTTGCTAAAACCCTTTAATTACGAAGAGTTTTTGCGAGCAGCAAGTAAGGCAAAAACATTAAAAGACAACCAAACTACTAGTAGTGTTTCCGCTCCCACAAATGACACTAAAAATTACATATTCCTAAAAGTAGAATATCAACTTGTCAAAGTGATGTTTGCTGATATCCGATACATTGAGGGCTTGAAAGATTATGTAAAAGTTCACCTTTTCAGCAAAGAGCATCCGATTCTATCTTTATCCAGTCTCAAATCGATGGAGGAAAAACTTCCTTCAGATCAATTCATGAGAATACATCGGTCTTATATTGTTAATTTGAACAAGATAGAAAGTGTAACGAAGACCTCTTTACAAATAGGAAAAGATCAATTGACTATCTCTGAGAATTACAGAGATGAATTTCACTTAAAAATCAAAAGCGGATTGTAATTAGTACTTTCTATTGAGAATTTCACCAAGGATTACGGCTTTTCTGGCATCCTCTGGATTTCTTAGCATACTGGCAATATCAGAAGCAAATTCGGATTCGTTTTCTTCCTCCTCCTGCTTACGATCCTTCAATTTAATTCGGAAGTGCTCATCTCTCTCGAAATCAAGTTTAGCACCCTCAGCATTTTTTATA
>CAXEKM010000315.1:0-11087 GCA_963996645.1 uncultured Marinoscillum sp. | reverse complement strand
TCAAGAGTCTCATATTGCAAGATTTATTGAGGGGTATAATATCAACTATGGAGAAATTTTAGAAAAGTTGCCATTGGTCAACGAGGATTCACTTCTGTTTGAAAATAAGTTTAGTGTTTCATCGAGTAATGTAATAATGGCGACTAGTCAAGAATTGAGAGATGTTTTTACCGGGGACTATCAAGAGGCATGGAAGTCCTTTTTTGATAAATATGGAGAAGAATCTTCTGTCGTTACTTTGAGCAGAATTTCATTTAACGAAACAATGGATAAGGCCGTTTTTGCTGCATCAGTAGGTAGTTGGGCCTATTATGGATATTATATCTACCTTGAATTTGATGGAGGCAACTGGTATATTATAGATATTAAAAATACCTGGGTGACCTAAATATTCATCAGTAGCCTTTGTCAGAATTGACCGGGAACAACAAGTCTTGGTTAGTCTTCATTCTATGCCAGTTCTCAATAGCAATATCTACCGCATTGGACAGTGTGGTGATAGATGCAACGTGCGGTGTGATGGTGATTTTAGAGTTGGTCCAAAATGGATGATCATCAGGTAGTGGCTCCGTACGGAAAACATCCAGCAAGGCTCCGGATAACTGGCCGTTTTCTATCGTTGCTATTAGGTCACTTTCAACCAAATGTGCACCGCGTCCAACATTTATGACATAACCATCTTTATTAAGTTGATTAAAAAGGTGTTTATCAAGGATGTTTTCGGTGGATGGAGTGAGTGGGAGTACATTGATCAATACATCTGATCCATTTACGGCATTTAATAATTGATCTTGCTTAAAGGTGTCGACTCCTTCGATTGATTTCAAACTTTTTGACCAACCGCGAACGGTAAATCCGATCTTGGCTAATTCCTTTGCGATAAATGAGCCAATTGATCCTAGACCCAGGACTGTGACAGTCGTTTGGTGAATGGTTTTGTAACGTTTGGGTTTCCATGTTTGAGTGATCTGATCATTTGCAAACTTTGGAAAATCTCGAATATGGCTCATCAAGCCAGCCAAGACGTATTCGTAAAGGTCTTGGGTTAATTGTGAATCGATAATTCTACAAACCCGTACTGTATCCGGAAGTTGTTGACTTTCGAAAATTTGATCAACACCGGCTCCAATGGATTGCACTACCTTTAGATTAGGAAATTGAAGCAAGGCATCTTTTTCAGGTTTCCAGCAAATGGCAAAAGTTATTTGCTCAGGTTCTTTTATTGATGGATAAACTTCAATCTTGGTTTTTGGTAATTTTTCAGTTAGAAGTTTAACCCAGGGTTCTGGATTTTTCTGATCAAATAAAATAGCCATGCTCATAAAGCAAAGATGTGC
Source organism: uncultured Marinoscillum sp. (assembly GCA_963996645.1). Taxonomy (GTDB): domain Bacteria; phylum Bacteroidota; class Bacteroidia; order Cytophagales; family Cyclobacteriaceae; genus Marinoscillum. Next base: position 9,750 of record CAXEKM010000315.1, on the reverse strand, counting down.
TTTAATACTGAAATCCTATTTCGATGGATTCACCCTTAGCTAAGGACAAAGTAATGAAATTGCTTTCATTAAGATTAACCTTATGCTCAACTTGATATAGAATGTCTTGTACCCCCTCAGGCTTTAAAATTTTAAACGTACCTCCGCTTAAAGCCTTAAGTTCTATTTGCTGCAATTGGTTATTCTCCCAGCTAGCTGATATTTCACCATTTCCTCGGACTTTCAGCCCTCTGAATGATCCGTCTTTCCATACCGCAGGTAATGCTGGTAGAACTTCTATGTAACCTGCGTGGCTTTGTAAGAGCATTTCAGAAACTCCAGCTGTGTAGCCAAAATTTCCATCTATTTGGAAAGGTGGATGCGCATCAAATAGGTTAGGGTACATGGACTTTGCAAACAGCAACTGGATGTTTTCATGTGCTTTTTCACCATCACCCAGTCTAGCTTGTACATTGATCAGCCATGCACGGCTCCAACCAGTTCCCGCACCTCCATTTGCTAACCGATAATCCAAAGTTCTTTTAACAGCTTCTAGCAATTCTGGATTTTGACTTTTGTTGACCGATGAGCCTGGATGGAACCCATACAAATGAGACATGTGTCGGTGACCGGGTTCATGTTCTGCATATTCTCGATCCCATTCTAAAACTCGTCCATCTGATCCAATGACAAAACCTGGACGCAACCTAGGAAGTTGTTTTTCAATAGTAGCTTTCAGTTCGTTTTCGGTTCCCAACCATTCACACGCCGATAAATAATTAGTAAAGACTTCATGTATGATTTGTTGATCCATAGCACTTCCCATGGTTGTAGCAGCTCGAGCGCCATCTTGTGTTAAAAAGATATTTTCAGGAGAAGTAGATGGAGCAGAAACTAAATAACCATCTCGTGGATCTTCAATGAGATAGTCAGAATAAAACTGAGCTACTTCATGCATGGCAGGAAATGCGCGCTTTCTCAGAAAAGTGGTGTCTTGAGTGAATAGCACATGTTCCCAATAGTGTTGCATCATCCAGCCGCCAGCACCCATTGAGCAACCCCAATAGGCTGTAGGAGCTCTGAGCCAGGTTGGACCCCATAAATCGGTAGCGTGTGGAATAAATGATCCTCGGCAGCCAAAATTGATTTCGGCGGTTTCTTTCCCATTCTTGACTAGAAGGTCGATGTAGTCAAATAGCGGAAGGTTCAGTTCATCTAGATTGGTCAGATTTGCCGGCCAATAATTCATCTGAAGGTTTATATTCAAATGATAATCTCCATTCCAAGGTGCTGAAATGTGTGGATTCCAAATTCCTTGCAAGTTCGCTGGGTTGGTTCCCGGTCTGGAGGAGGCGATGAGTAGATACCTTCCATATTGGAATAAAACATTTTCAAGTCCCAGGTCCAACTCGCCAAGCTTAATTCTCTCCAATCGTTCATTGGTAGGTAAACTATCCAAATGATTGGAACCAAGATTAATTTCGGTTCGGTCAAATAGGTTCGTATAGTCCTCTATGTGTCGATCTTCGATTTCAGCCAATGATCTTGAAAGAGCATTTTTAAGGTCTTGTTTGTTCTTTGCCTGATAATCTTGATAGTAGTAATCACTGTTGTTGACAATGATGATTTTCGCTTCGTGTACATTTTGAAGAGTCAATGAATTACTATCTGATAGAATGATACCATCTGTAGGCTCAATTGATACTACTGTTTCAAATTTTACTCCGTTAGTAATTACATAACGCTTCGAGTGAAATGCACCGCCATACTGAGTGACTTCCCCATTCATAAAGAGATGGTTGTCTCTTGTTGAGGTTTTTATAGTTTGGTGATCATTGTCAAGCGGCCTGGACATTGTAATTTTTCCATTCAATCCTTCAGGAGCGTCTGAAGTTACTTGTATGATGATCGCCTCATCTGGATGAGAAGCGAGCATTTTTTCTTCTACTAGATATCCTCTAGTGTGATACCTGACTGTTGTAATAGCTGTTTCAAGATTCAACTCTCTATGATACCCCGTAATGTCATCGTGATTCCACTCAATGAATAAGTCGCCTAATGTTTGATGAGATCTCCCAACGGATTTATTGGAGAATTTATCAACGAACATCGAATCAGCCTCTTGATTGTTTCCAGCCTTCAGTAAACTTCTGATTGCTTCCAGGTCTTTTGGTGTTCCCTCAGGTAAAGTCCAGTCATCTGGGTTTCCTGGCCACATGGAGTCATCGTTCAATTGAAAGTGTTCTACACTTGGGTCTCCAAAAATCATCGCACCAATTCGTCCATTACCAATAGGTAAAGCTTCTTCCCAATTTTTAGCTGGCTGATTGTACCAAAGTCTTAAGTCTGTTGTATTATCGGTTTTTGGTTTTTCACATGAATAGAATATGAAGCTTAATGCGCCGATAGCACAAATTAGAGGGTTACGCATATATTTGGATCAAATTTGAGTGGATTCAAATATCGGGAAATTCTGAAGGATAGTAGGGGAAATAAAAGTCAGAGATAGGGGTAATTATGTATGACCTGGGCCATATTTAGATTCAATTCAAATAGGCTTTGCAAAGCACTTTTATGCATCCCTTATTGTTCTAATGCATATAGGTGATGGAATCAAAAATGTTTTTGAATCTCAAAATACCTATGTCATGAAAATCAATCTTAAAAACTACCTATCTGATCGAGATAAATCCCTTCACAGACCTGTTGTTCCAGGACCTGTTATTACCATTTCACGTGCTTATGGCTGTGATGAACATGAGCTGGTCAAGTCATTGATTAAGCGCCTCAATCAATTAAGAGATTCGGGGCTAAAGTCCCATACCTGGAAATACATCAATAAAGAGATTATCGAAGAGTCTGCTAAGCAATTGAAAATGCAGGCCTATGATTTAGAAAATCGAGTGATGGTGCATCATGAGCCTCAGAGTGACTGGTTTGCTAATTTTGATACGCATCCTAAGCATTCGGATACTGAAATTATAGATACCATCAAGGACATGATTACTACTTATGCTAAAAAAGGAAACGTAATCATTATTGGTCGGGGAGGAATTGGGGTTGTGAAATCCATGCCAAATAGTCTGCATATTCGTTTGAATGCGCCTCTGGATTACCGAATTGGGTTAATCTCCAGGCAAATGAACATGAATCCTATGGATGCAGAGGAGATGATTCGAAGTATTGATAATCAAAGAAGAAAGTGGTCTGAACATTTGGTAGAGCGCCCTATTGAGGATGGCGTTTTTGATCTTATTTTCAATACGGAACGATTATCGGTAGAGGAAATGACTGATCAGATAGTGAATCTTTTGACTAGCAGAAAATTGGTCGGTTAATATTAAATCTTATCAATGGTGCGCCTGTCATTCTCTTTCTGTTTTTTGAAAACGGAAGGAGTCATGCCTGTTTCTTTTTTGAATTGGGTAGACAGGTGAGCTACGCTGCTATAATCCAGTTGAACAGCAATTTGTGATAGCGTAAGTTCATCATATCGCAGAAGCTCTTTAACCTTCTCAATTTTCTGAGACATAATATATTTCTCTATAGTAACCCCTTCAACAGAAGAGAATAATCGACTGAGTGAACTATAATCCTGGTGAAGTTTCTCGGAAAGAAATGTAGAGAAATTGGTCTTAAGATGATCTTTTTGGTAATGTATCTGATCAATGATGGCGGCTTTGATTTGGGCAATAATTGCTGATTTTCCTGGGTTCAGTAATTCAAACCCTTGATTGGACAGGTCATCCTGAAGTTGCTTTAGTTGTTCATTAGAAGGCGATTTAGCAACTTTTACTTCTCCTAATGTTACTTGTTCAGGAGGTAAACCTGTTTTTTCAAAAGTGGCAGTGACAGCTGCAATACAGCGAGGACATACCATGTTTTTAACATATATCGTTTCAGCCATATGTGATAAACCAATCTTTCTACTAATTTGTGCTAAGATACCACTAAAAAGATGTCTCCACTTCAAGCCTATTTTGATGAAAAGCCAGAACCTTTAAAAGGTACACTCATGGCTTTGAGAGATATTATATTAAATACTGACAACAGAATTCATCTTGCATGGAAATATCGGACGGCCTTCTTCTGTATAGGAAATAAGAATCTTTGCTACTTGTCTGTCAACACAGCAGGGCAATTGTATGTGGGGTTTATTCTAGGGTATCGATTAATTCATCCAGCATTGCAATCAGAGGGCCGAAAGCAGATCAAAGTTTATTATCAGGATCCGGAAATCGACATCAATAAGGAGGAGGTAGAGGAAATAGTCAATGAAGCGCTGCTTTATTATTGAGTTATAAGACATAATCCATCCAATCCAAGTTCATTTAATGACCATTTTAGGGTTTGTTACTCCACAATAAACTTCTAAATTGAACATCCATTATTAACGCCCAATTCTTAAATGATGAAAAGAATATTTTTTGTGTTGCTAACTCTAGTTGGCCTCAGTGCACATGCTCAACAATATGAGATTACCTCTCCAGACGATAAGCTCTTAATTTCAATAAACATTGAAGATACGATAAGCTGGAGTGCTAAATTGAGTAATCAACTTGTTATCAGTGAAACGAAAGTTGCAATGATTCTTTCTGGAGGGAAGAGTCTAGGAGTTGGTGCCAAAATAAAAAGTGAAAGCAGAGAGTCGTCCAAGTCCTATGTGTCAGTAGCAGTGCCTCATAAAGATTCTAGGGTTGAGGAGGACTATAACCAACTTACTTTGAGTTTTAAAGGTGGTTACAGTTTGCTTTTTAGAGTATTTAATGATGGAGTAGGTTATCGCTTTGTCGATTCCAATAAGAAGTCAAGACAAGTTGTGGATGAAGTAATGAATTTGTCCTTCCCTGCGAATACTACGTCCAAATTTCCTCAGGAGGAATCCATGTATTCACACAATGAACGACAATATTTAGATAAAAATGTGTCAGATATTCAAGGTTCAGACTTTTGTAGTTTGCCAGTATTATTCCAGACGGATGGAGTGAATGTCTTATTTACAGAAACAGCTCTTCACGATTATCCGGGAATGTTTTTGAAAGGAAACTCTGGCACTACTATGAAGACGCAGTTTCCAAAATATGTTTTAGAAGCTGTTCCTGCCGACCATTCACCGGATAGAAACCAAAATCTAATTTCTAAAGCTGATTATATCGCTCAGGTCACAGGAGTAAAGGAATTTCCGTGGAGAGTATTTATCATCACTTCAGAAGACAAGGGGTTGGTAGAGAGTAATTTGACGTATCTGTTGGCAGAACCTACAGTAATTGCAACTGACTGGATCAATCCGGGTAAAGTGGCCTGGGATTGGTACAATGCCAATAACATTTATGGAGTTGATTTTAAGTCAGGCTTAAATACTGCTACGTATAAATATTACATTGATTTTGCATCTAAAAACGGAATTGAATATGTGATTCTCGATGAGGGATGGACGAAAAGTACCACTGAAATTTTAGGGTTTAATCCGGATATGGATGTAGCCGAACTCATTAGATATGGAGAAGAAAAAGGAGTTGGGATCATCCTGTGGGTTTTATGGAAACCTCTAGATGATAATCTGGATGAGATTTTGGAAACTTATAAGAGCTGGGGAGCAAAAGGGATCAAGGTGGACTTCATGCAACGCAATGACCAATACATGGTCGCATCGTATGAAAAGATTGCCAAGAAAGCTGCGGAATTAGAATTATTGGTTGATTATCATGGCGCATTTAAGCCATCAGGGTTGCGAAGGAAATATCCGAATGTGGTGAATTATGAAGGAGTGCAGGGAAGTGAGAACAATAAATGGTCTGATCTCATCACGCCTGATCATAATGTGACGTTGCCATTCATTCGCATGGTTGCTGGTCCAATGGATTATACGCCTGGTGCTATGTATAATGCGAACAAAGATAATTACAATATCAGATGGGAACGACCAATGAGTCAGGGAACCAGAGCACATCAGGTGGCTATGTATTCCGTATATGAAGCACCACTTCAGATGATGTGTGAAACACCTTCTAAATACTATGAAGAACAGGAAACGGTTGATTTCATTGCTCAGATACCTACTGTTTGGGATGAGACAGTCGTGTTAGCTGGTAAAGTTGGAGATTACATTGCTGTGGCAAGAAGAAGAGGAGACACCTGGTACATTGGTGCAATGACTGATTGGTCAGAGAGATCTTTGGAGTTGGACATGAGTTTCCTGGGAGATGGTAATTACCTGGCTGAAGTGTTCAAAGATGGAGTGAATGCTGCTCGAATGGCTGAAGATTATGCATTAGAGCAGATTTCAGTATCTTCAGATACCAAACTAACCATCCAAATGTCTTCAGGAGGAGGTTGGTCAGCAATCATTACCAAGAAATAACCCCAATCTGATGTCTTTTTTAATTATTCTGCTGTGCATACTGGTCCTGGTATTACTAATAACATGGGCTAAGCTAAATCCATTTTTAGCATTCGTGATCGTATCTATTCTTACTGGTTTAGCTCTTGGAGTTCCATTAAGTGAGGTGACGAACATTGTGGAGAAAGGGATAGGAGGAATGCTTGGAGGTCTGGTTATTGTAATTGTGCTTGGCGCTATGTTGGGAAAGTTAGTTGCAGAAACCGGAGCAGCTCAGAAGATCACCAATGTGCTCATGAAAATCTTTGGTGAACGTAACATGCAATGGGCGTTGATGACCACCGGTTTTGTGGTTGGTATTCCATTGTTTTACAATGTAGGTTTTGTGCTTTTGGTGCCGTTGATCTTTGCGGTTTCCTATCAATACAAAATGAAAGCCGTATATATCGGGATTCCAATGTTGGCAGCTTTATCCGTAACTCATGGTTTTCTGCCACCGCATCCTTCACCAACAGCTCTGGTTGGTCAGCTATCTGCAGATATGGGACTTACTTTGATTTATGGTTTTTGTATTGCCGTTCCAGCTATTATTTTGGCGGGTCCCGTATTTACAAAAACCATCAAAGACATGGATGCTAAGCCACTAAAAACGTTTGTGGCAGAAACAAAAGAGGAGAAGGATCTGCCAGGTGGTGCTAACAGCTTTTTGTCGGCATTACTTCCGGTGTTTTTGTTGGGTTCTGTGGCATTGCTTCAGTTAGTTTGGCAGCCAACAGGCGTTTTAGGAGATTGGCTTGGGTTTATTGGGAACCCATCAGTGGTAATGATTATTGCTCTTGCCTTTGCAACCTGGTCCATAGGTCTGAATCAGGGCCACGAAATGAAGCAGATCATGGAGTTCTACACGGAGGCGATAAAGGACATGTCTCCAATTCTACTCATTGTGGCTGGTGCTGGTGCGTTGAAGCAAGTGTTTATAGCGAGTGGTGTGAGTGCGGAGTTGGTTGCTGGCTTGCAGGACTCGGCAATTCATCCACTTTTGTTAGGTTGGTTGATTGCAGGAATTATTCGTGTGGCCATCGGTTCAGCAACTGTAGCGGGATTAACTGCAGCAGGGATCATTGCTCCTGTAATGGATCAGATAGGTGCCAATCCGAACCTAATGGTGCTTGCCGTTGGAGCGGGTAGTTTATTGTTCTCGCACGTGAACGACTCTGGTTTCTGGATGTATAAAGAGTATTTCAATTTGAGTATCAAAGACACCATCAAGTCCTGGTCTGTTATGGAAACAATCGTTTCTTTAGTAGGACTTGCTGGTGTGCTGCTATTGGATATGTTTGTTTAACCAAACATATTTCTAGTAAATACGATTTTGATGCGCTGTTGGAATTTCTCAATCACTTTGAAGATTTCCTTAATAGTCACTACTTCTATCTTTGTAAGAGATTTTGGATTGACATAGTTGTGTGGTTCATCATGATCTTGTGCTATTTGCAATGATTGATAACGCAGACGCATTCCCATTAGGTAATAATATGACTGCATCAACTCATGGAAGTCCTCTTCTGAGAAGACTTTTTCTCTTCTTAGTGCCTCTAGTCTTTCTCCCGTGTTGGTTGCTACGATCTTGTATTTCAATGCATAGACACGAACCAGATCTACGATTGGAGTCATGGCGCGCTTGATGTTGAATACCTGCTGATCTCCTTTAGTTATGGTTTTAATGCCTTTGAAGAAGGTCAGAGGAGGTTCGTATTGCAATGCATTGTTGGCAAGAAGTGAGAAAAAGTACTCACTTGGTTGCTCCATTTTCTCCATGATATGAGCTTGCAATTCCTTTACCAAAGACTCCTCTCCATAGATATATCGGCAATCAAAGAAGGTGGAGAAATTCATGGCCGCTTCATGGTCAGGATTAGCGATCCACTCATTGTAGTTGCGCTTCCAATGTGAAAGTGAATGAGTCCATTTAGGATTCTTGGCCATCAATCCACCTGTACAGAAAGAGAATCCAATATGATCTAATCGTTCAGAAACCAGATCTGCAAAATGAAGGAAATACTTTCTGGTCTTTTCACGGAATTCGTTGGCTTTATCTTCGTAGATAATCGCATTGTCCTGATCCGTTTTTAACGTCTGCTCTTTTCGACCTTCACTACCCAAGGACATGAAGACGAATTTGGCGGGAGGCTCTCCAATCTCATGAATGACTCCTTCAATCACCTTTTGGGCGATCGTATCGGAGATGTTGGTAATTACCTGGTTCACAATCTCGGATTTCACACCTCTAGTTAGCAATTGGTATACTATTTCCGGTACCTGCGCCCATTTGTTTTTCAATTCGTCTACTGTCAGAGACAAACGCACTGATTGAATAAACACAAACGGAGACTGTGCCTGATCTGATAGCAATCTATTTCTTGAGAGCACTCCAATGTCTTCACCATTTTCCTGCACGATGATGTATCGGATCATGTTATCAAACATCATAAGGACCGCTTCATAAACATAGGCATGACTATCAATCCGATAAATTGGGCCTTCCATGATGTCTTTGACAGGAGTCGCTGAGTGCATTTGACCACCTATGATCTTATTTCTAAGTATGATGTCAGTGATATATCCCAATTGCTCTCCATTTTCTTCTACGAAAAGACAACTTAGTTTGTGTTCTTCCATGATTTTAGCAGCATCATGGCAAGGAGTGTTGATATTGCAGCTAATTAATGGTCTTGGGTTTACAGTATCTAATCTTCTCACGAAGTACCGATCAAAAGACAAGGCCTCAATATTCATTTCTGGATTCGAAACCAAACCCATGTATTGCTCATTGAGCATTTCTTTGCCAAAAGCACTAAGGAAAAACTGATAGAAGTTGTTGTGATTTTTACACAGCTCTTTAAAATACGCAGGAGGTAGACGGTATATTAATGTTTTTTTCTGAACCTCAACAGTCAACATAGATTTCCCTTTATTCAATAGAATAGAGAAAGCTCCATAAGTATGATGAGGCTCCACATGTTGCTTGGATTTCTTTTGATTCTCAATAGTCTGTATGTAGGCTTCATACCGTCCTGATACTATGATGTCGAGACCGTCAACATTCGTTTGATTTTGTTGGTAAAGAAGATCTCTTCTATCAAAAGAAACTTCTTGTATTTTTGAAGCTACTTCCTGAAGATCAGCTTCTGGTAGTAGATTGAATGGTTCTGTAGTCTTTAAGAAAGTTAATTTTTCACTCATAACCAGATAGATAATAGTCCAATTAAAATGAAAACAAGGATGGGTAACCCACATCCAGCTTTGGATGATTTTTTATCCTTGAAATTGATAAATAGTCTTTGTGATGCAATGACTTGCTCGTTAATCTCACCTTTTTCTTTTAGGATGAAAAAGCATTTAGCAGTTGCTTCTGCATCATTCAATGCGTT
>CAXEKM010000314.1:0-7886 GCA_963996645.1 uncultured Marinoscillum sp. | reverse complement strand
TAAATGATAAATATTAATTGGGTTAATTTTACACCTATTGAGTCTTTTGCAGGAGGTTATTCATTGGTCTTTCTGGGAGTTGTGTTGATACGGTGGATCAGTTTGTTATATTTTTCTTACCCCTTGGCCCAATTTTTCAAGATATCTAACGTTGTCTGGATATCACTTCTGTTGGAGATTATTTACCCATTCTTCGTATTTTTCTTAGGAATAGCTTCTATTTTTGGGAAGTATTCATGGAAAGGGAGATACTACTCATGAGCGACGCGGAATTTGATGTACTGGATCAACTTTATTTTGTTTCTAAACTGGATCAAATTCAGGAAGAAATAGATATTCAAACTGAGGATTTGATTCATGTACTAAGTCAACTACATCAGAAGGGATGGATTAAAATTCTTGAAACTGTCGATGATGAGGTTTCAAAAGAAAAACTTGACCTTAATAATCACGCAGGCCAGTATTTTTTCCTTGCAACCAAAGAAGGATTGCTTGCACATAATTCTTAAGCACCAATGCCTAATAGTCTCGACATACGTGATCTGGAGCTCAATGCGCTTCTGGAAATAACTCAAGCCATCAATAACAATCTGGCTGAGTCTGATCTGTATAAGATTTACAGGTTTACGGTATTAGCAGATCTTAAAGTCAAGCAATTAGCTCTGTATGTAAAAGATGATCATTGGGATTGTAAAGTTCATTTTGGAACTCAGACTGACTGGTCAGATACTTTTTTGCCTCAAGAATATTGGGAAGAGACAGAAGGTCGTTGCATGACAGAGGAGGATGGAGACTTTTCTGTTTTTGATGAAATGATACCTGTACTTCACAAAGACAGATTATTGGCGATCATATTTGTTGGAGGACAAGAGAATAAGACCTCTGATTCTACATTCTTAAGAGCGCTTACCAATATTATCATAGTAGCGATTGAGAACAAGAAGCTTGCTAGACGACAATTACAGCAAGAAGCTTATCGCAAAGAGTTGGAAATTGCAAAGCGAGTCCAGAACTTCTTGTTTCCAAAGGAGCTACCTCAAACTCATCGACTAAAAATTGAAGCGGTGTACCTTCCTCATCGGGATGTTGGTGGAGATTATTATGATTATTTGACCATAGATAATGATCGCTTTTTGGTTTGTGTTGCTGATGTTAGTGGGAAAGGAGTTCCTGCAGCATTGCTGATGTCTAACTTTCAAGCATCGCTACGTACATTGGTCCGTAAAACTCAGGACCCAAAAGAAATAGTTAGTGAACTAAACCATGTCATTACCGATAGTGGTAACGCTGAGAACTTTATAACCTTCTTTTTGGGTATTTACGATTTCAATGAAAAATCTTTCGAATATGTGAATTGTGGGCATAACCCTCTTTACCTGGTTAAGAAAGATGAAGTGATCGAGTTGAATGATGGAACCACCATACTTGGAATGTTCGATCCGTTACCCTTCCTAAATACAGTGAAGTTGGAAGGCCTGGATGAGTTTATGTTCTTCGGATACACTGATGGCCTTACGGAAACTTTCAATAAGAAAGATGAGCAATTTGGAGAAGAAAGGTTAGTTGAGTTTTTTGAAAATGGACTGCCAACAGACATCAATCAACTCCATACGGAGATATTTAAAAGCCTTGATGAGTTCCGAGAGGATACACCTTATAGAGATGACATTACCATGTTGTCTTGTTTAGTCAAAAACTAACAATGCGGACCTATTTTTTCAAGAATCCGTGGTGGCTAGCCAAATTTTATCATAAGGCGATTTTTTCAATTCCAGATTCTGAAGGTATTTATTTGACATTCGATGATGGCCCAAATGAAACGGTCACGCCCTGGGTTTTGGATCAATTAAAAAAGTATAACGCAAAAGCTACTTTCTTTTTAATCGGGAAAATGGCTGAAAAATATCCTGAGTTAGTCAAACGAATCATTAATGAAGGGCATTCAATCGGAGGACATACATATCGCCATACGAGTGGTTGGCAGCTTTCAAGTGAAGCTTATTATAAAGAAATAAATGAAGGATTGGACGTAATTCCAAAAACGAAATTATTCCGTCCACCTTATGGTCATATTCGGTTGAACCAGCTTACTCATTTAACCAGACAAGATCTTGAAACAATTATGTGGTCTCATTTGTCCGGAGATTTCGATAGAAGTGTTAATAAAGAGGCTTCATTAAATGTTATGAAATGTGCTGAGCCTGGTTCCATACTGGTTTTTCATGATAGTCAGAAAGCTTTTGAAAATTTAACATACATGTTGCCCAGAGTCTTGGATCATTTCTCAACTTTGCGCCTTTCATTAAAAGCATTACCTCAAATATGATTTTAGTTGATTCACACGCTCATGTATATACCAAAGAGTTCAAGGAAGATATTGCTGATGTAATCGAGAGAGCTAAGGAAGTAGGGGTGGAGAAGATTTATATGCCTAATATTGATCATGAATCAATTGAGCCAATGCTGAATCTTGCTCAAAAATATCCAGGTTACTGTATCCCTATGATGGGCCTTCATCCTTGTTCTGTTGAGAAGGATTTTGAAAAGCAGCTTTATGAAGTTGAAGAGCTTCTCTCAAAAGAACCATTCGCTGCAGTAGGGGAGATGGGAACCGATCTTTATTGGGATAAAACTTTATTTGAGCAGCAAAAAGAAGCATTTAAAATACAATGTGAGTTAGCATTAAAGCATCAATTGCCAATAGTGATCCATTGTCGGGAATCAATAGATGAAACAATTGAATTGGTAAGGCCTTTTTCCGAGAGAGGACTTACAGGAGTATTTCACTGTTTTACAGGATCAGAAGATCAAGCAAACCAAATTATTGAGCAAGGATTTAAGCTGGGATTGGGTGGAGTAGCCACTTTTAAAAACGGAGGATTAGAGCCTGTAATTAAAAAAGTGTCACTTGAACACATTATGTTAGAGACGGATAGCCCATATTTGGCTCCAACTCCCAACCGTGGAAAACGGAATGAGCCCGCTTATGTAAAACTGGTCTCAGAAAAAATCGCGGCGGTTCTTGATAAAGATGTCGAAGAAATTGGGGAAATTACGAGCCGAAACAGCAAAAACCTGTTCATTAACCCATGAATTACAAAATAGTCAATATACGGACGACAGCAAGTGTAGATCCAGTAGATTCCATACTGATCATTTACACCGGAGGTACGTTTGGAATGGCTTATGACGACTCAGGGTCTCTTGCTCCATTCAACTTTGGACGTGTTATAGATCGCGTTCCAGAGCTTCGAGGGCTGGAGTTGAAGTTAACTGTTATATCCTTCCCTGAGCCTAGAGATTCTTCTAATATCAATTATCAGGACTGGCAGGATATGGCTTATATCATCTACGAGAATTACTCTCAGTACGATGGTTTTGTGATACTCCATGGAACAGATACAATGTCATACAGTGCCTCAGCGTTATCCTATATGTTGAAGGGATTGAACAAACCAGTAATACTTACAGGAGCTCAAATTCCGATTGGATCCATTAGGTCTGATGCGCGTGAGAATTTAATCACCGCTTTGGAGATTGCTTCTGCTAAGAATGGAAATGTTCCAATGGTAAATGAAGTGTGTATCTACTTTAACTACTTCTTACTCAGAGGTAATAGATCTCAGAAGATCAGAAGTAGTACATTCGCAGCGTTTCAAAGTCAGAACTATCCATATCTTGCAGAGTCAGGTATTGAAATAGAATATAGACAAAATTATATGGCTCCTCACGATCCTTCTGCCAAGTTAAAATTGGTGAAGAATTTTGATGATAACGTAGCCATTTTGAAAATATTCCCGAGCATTAATAAAGCTACTGTTGAGAGCTTTTTTAAGATCAAGGGACTCAGAGGTGTTATCTTGGAAACGTATGGTTCCGGTAATACGATGAACTTTGACTGGTTCCTCAAGATTTTGGAAGGAGCAGTTAAGAAAGGAATCATTATCTATAATGTTAGTCAGTGTAGCGGAGGAGAGGTTATTCAAGGCCGGTATGAGACTAGCAAGAGATTGGATGATATTGGGATTATAAGTGGTGGAGACATCACTACAGAAGCAGCGGTTTCTAAGCTTATGTTTCTTTTGGGAAATGAGAAAAATGAAGCCTCAATCAAAAGAAAATTGGCTATTCCGCTAAATGGCGAAATGGATAACTGAAGTTTGGGCAAATGAAATTAAAATTTGCATAACCTTTTTTTTATTAATTTCTTTGTTGGCTTGTAAAATAGGTCAAGTACCGACACAGAGAGGTGGCCGAGTGGTCGAAGGCGCACGCCTGGAAAGTGTGTATACCCCAAAAGGGTATCGAGGGTTCGAATCCCTTCCTCTCTGCAGAGTTCTTGAATTATTGATATATTTACGAATCTTACATAAAATTTAAACTTAACCGAAGACTACGAGACAGATTATGAAACAGTTATTATCTCTTTTGATGTTGGCAGGTGTTTTCACCTTTTCTTCAGTGAACGCATTCGCACAAGACAGTTCTGATGTAGCATCAGATTCTACTGAAGTGGCTGACAGCACCACTGTGGTTGAAGAGGAACCAGTGGAAACTATAGCTGAAGAAATCTCTGCACCTGAGCCAGAACCAGAAACGGAAGCATCATTCCATCAAATAGTAAAAGAGCAGTTCATCGACGGTGGACCAACGTTCATGGGTATTGTATTGCTTTGTTTGATTCTTGGTTTGGCAGTTGCTATCGAAAGAATTATTCACTTAAACTTGGCTACAACAAATGTTAAGAAGTTATTGAGCAACGTAGAGAGCGCTCTTTCTTCAGGTGGTGTTGAAGCTGCTAAAGAAGTTTGCAGAAATACAAGAGGCCCTGTAGCGTCAATTTTCGTACAAGGTATGATGAGAATGTCAGAAGGCATTGAAATGGTTGAGAAGTCAATCATAGCTTATGGATCTGTTGAGATGGGTAAACTAGAAAAAGGAATGGTTTGGATTTCCCTTTTCATCTCTCTAGCTCCTATGCTTGGTTTCATGGGTACAGTAATTGGTATGATCGACGCATTCGACGCGATCGCTGAAGCGGGTGACGTTTCTCCTTCACTAGTTGCTGGTGGTATTAAGGTTGCACTTTTGACTACTGTAGGTGGTTTGATCGTTGCGGTTATCCTTCAGTTGTTCTACAACTACTTGGTGTCAAAAATTGACTCTCTAGTAAACAGCATGGAAGATGCTTCTATCTCTCTTGTTGATATGCTAGTTAAGCACAACCTTTCTAAATAATTTACCTTTAAACTAACTGACATATGGATATTATAGACGTAGGATTATATGCTAGCTATTTGTTGATCGCTCTTTGTGCGGTTGCGGCTATCGTTATTCCGTTGGCACAATCATTTGGTGACCCTCAATCCTTGGTGAAGTCAGGTATTGGTTTAGGTGTGATTGTGGTTGTTTTCTTGATTAGTTATGCAATGGCTGATAGTGTTACTACGAATAAAGAAGTAACTGAAGGCGCGGCAAAACTATCAGGAGCAGGATTGATCGCGATGTATATATTTTTCTTCATCGCTTTGATAGGAATCGTATACACAGAAATATCTAAACTGCTTAAATAATGCCAAGAAATAAGAATAGACAGCCACCTGAGGTAAGCTCAGGATCAATGGCCGATATTGCGTTCCTTTTGCTTATTTTCTTCTTGGTAACTACCACTATAGCAAATGATAAAGGGATCGCAATGCGACTACCTCCTAAACCGGATCCGAATGAGCCGCCGCCAGAAGTAAACAAGAATGATAAGAATATCTTCAAAATTCTTGCTAACTCTGGAGATCAGTTGCTTATTGAGGATGAGCCGTATAGAGCGGGTATGGAACAATTGAAGGAAGATGTGAAAGAATTCGTTTTGAACTTTGGTTCTCCAGGAGATGAAGGAATTCAGATTTACAACAGCTTGCCTTCAACCATGAAAGCTAAAATCAACCAATTCGGTAAAAGAAAGGATTCTTCAGATGATCCTACCGAATGTGTGATTTCGTTCAAAGCAGCTCGTGGTACTAGTTATGAGCTATACATTGAAGTACTTGATGCTATCAATGGAGCCTATAATGAGATATACGCTGAAAGAGTAGGAATTAGTGTGGAGGAATGGTTAGCTCTTGATAAAGAGGATGACATTCAAAATGACATGTACGAAAGAGCACGTCAAGGTATTCCTCGAGCTATTTCAATTGCAGAACCTGATAAATAATTTGAACCATGTCAAAATTTAAAAAGAGTTCTAATACACAGCAGGAGATACCTACTGCAGCTTTGCCAGATATTATTTTCATGTTGTTGTTCTTCTTCATGGTAACAACTGTAATGAGAGAAACAGATATCCTTGTAAAGCAGCAGCTTCCAAAAGCTACTCAGCTACAAAAGATTGAAAGAAAGTCTTTGGTAAGCTACATCTACATAGGAGAACCTAAAAACGTTTCATTATTTGGAGATGAACCAAAGGTTCAAACAAATGATGCATTCGTTGAGGTGGATGACGTAGTAATGTTCGTGAACCAGGAGAAAGACAAACTTTCTGAAGCTGAAAGAGATAAGATCACCATGTCTATGAAAGTTGATGTAGGTGTGAAGATGGGTATCGTATCGGACGTACAGCAAGAGCTTAGAGAAGCAAATGCTTTGAAAGTTCTATATAGCTCAATTAAAAGAGCAGAAGATTGATTATTAAAGAATCGATATAAATAAAAAGGCTTGTCATTCGGCAAGCCTTTTTTATTGGTTAATTTTTAATTGATTTTGATGCTTGATCAATCCATTTTTCTATTTGTTTGCTTGAGTTATCAAAACTTTCTTCTATTTCGTTTTCAATCTTTTTTAGATCCTTCGAAGAAGATCGTTTGACTTTTCGTATGAGACTTTTGATTTTATCTCTTTCGTTATCAATCTGATTGATAGCTTTCTCTACTTGACGTTTAGCATCTCCGGTAAGGTTCTTTGAGTCATTCTTTAGCGACTCAATTTTCTTTTCTAATACCTCCTGCTTGTTCTCAAGTTTATCTAATAGTGATTGTTTACTTTCTTCTTGTTGGCAAGCTGCAAGCATAACCAAAAGAGTAACTATCATTATTAACCTAATTGCTTTCATTGCTTAATTCTTCCTTTATTAATTCATAAGATGATCCAACAATGAATGAATGTTCATCAGAAAGTATAATGGGTGTTTTCATTTTTGATGGATCATGTGAAAGAACTCTTATCAAGTCTTCATCTGTAAATTGTTCATATGCAGATACGGACTTCTCCTTATAAAGTTCCTTTATTGGGACGTCAAGCTTGTTAGCAATATCCACGATTTGCTTAGGTGTTAAGTGATTTTTGTGGATGTCTTTTTCGTTGATTTTTACATGATTGACCGATAGAATATAGCCTTTTGCTGTTTTATCCTGAATCATGTTACTGTTATATATAAATAGATATTCTCTGTTGCTAGTATTCATAGTTTTATCATACTTGGTTTATATAACTAACAGAGAGTAGGGCTGTATGTTTAGATTATGCCAAGTAGACTGTTTTACAATTGACAAATTCTTGTATCCCTAAAAAAGATAGTTCTCTACCAAATCCACTTTGTTTGATGCCGCCAAATGGCAATCTCGGATCTGATTTTACAAAATCATTGATGAATACACAGCCTGCCTCCAGGCGCCTAGAGGCTAGTTCTGTGCCACGTTCTTTATTCGAAGTAAATAGTGCGGCTCCTAAGCCAAAACTCGTGTCATTAGCGATGTTAAGTGCGTCCTCTTCGTTTCTTGCGGTTATAATCGTTGCTACTGGTCCGAAAAGTTCTTCATTATATGCAGGCATACCTTTCGATACGTTTGTCAATAGCGTGGCAGGGTAATAAAAACCATCACAGTCAGGGATTGTTC
>CAXEKM010000313.1:0-6846 GCA_963996645.1 uncultured Marinoscillum sp. | reverse complement strand
TTATTATAAGCTATATCATCCCAAGACTTTGTGTCGCCAGAATAAAATCCAAAAGAATAATCTTCAGTTTCACTAATTGACTCATCACCGTACCACTGCCAAGATCCATTATAACTCCATCCAGCTACACGTCCCCAAGAATGGTTAGACAAAGTAACGTCATTTTTAGAAAGCATATCAAGCATCTCTTGGGGAGGATTTCCATAAAAATCATAAGCCAACACTCTTCCGTTTGGCGACATCCCTTTTGCATCCGCATCCACTCCAGATGCTATAATTGTCCCAGTTACATGCGTTGCATGGTCACTTAATTCAGATCCACTTTCCTGCATCATCACACGGTTTTTCAACTCCTGGTGCGTTTGTCTTACTCCGCCACCATCCCAAACGCCAAATATCACACCAGTACCATCGAGATTTAAACCTAAACTTCCATCTGTGCGTAATTGCGTAGCACCAGAGGTAAATGATGCTCCTTTGTTATCAGTACTGATATATATAGGGTGTCCAGATTGGGATACATCAGCCAAATAAATCACTTCACCATCAATACCTTTTTTAAATCTACTTATTCCAGTAGCAATTAGGTATTGTTGTATTCTTTCTTCTTTTTGAGCTTGACTTGTTTCAAGTCTTTCTTTTAGTTGTTTATTCGTAGGAATTGTTTGCGCCGAAATAGGTGAATTTAGTATCACCATTAGCAAAACTCCCAATAGCCCTTGTATTTGATTCTTCATAATCATAGCCTAATACATTAAAAAAAGGGCTCCCATGGGAGCCCTTTTCAAAAATATCAATTAAAACTCTTATTGAGGAGTCAATACTACGTCTCCAAAATCACCCCAGGTATTAGACCAAGATAAAGTGATTACGCCTGTAGCCGGATCTACAGATCCAGAAATAGTGAATGGATCGCTATACTGGTCTACATCACCTCTATCAGATAAAGATCCACAAATATCTTGTACTCTACCTGAAGGGGACGCATCTCCATACCCCTGCTCATACAACCCGAATGACATATCATCGAAAGTATAGATTAGAGGATTAGCTGGATCAACCGTCATAGTAACCGTCGCCGTTAAGCCTGAATAAGATCCACCAGCACCAGGTGTTCCAGATCCATTTCCAAAACCACCACTTGCTACAGTAGAATATGTTCCTGCAAGATCAGATTCACAAGAGATCTGAACTGTATGAGTTCCTGAAGAATAATTATCACTCAACGGAATATCAGCACTTGTTAAATTCACAACAATGGTCAATCTTTCACCTGCTTCTATGTTATCAGCCAAAATTGTGATTGGCAGCTCAGCAGAATATGAACCAGATGGAATTGTAACAGAAGAACCCGAAAGAGAATAATGTACATTTTCAATCGCTGTAGAACTTGCATCAATTTCAAAATTGACTGCAACATCACTGCTAGCACTTGTTGCCGCTCTGTTTACTACAAACCCTGCACTATAAGTAGTTCCAGTGTTCGTTCTAAGGAAAGTATAATCCTTAGATCCTGATCCTGTTGTTGCAGCATCCAACTCTACAAAACTATCGTCAAATAGAATTTCAGTTCCTGGTTCGTCAAAACAAGATGAAAGAATCATCATTGCAAGAGCCAGTGAGAATATATATTTAATTCTTTTCATAATTATCCTTTTTTAGTATTCAGGGTTATCACTAACTACGTCGTTGATAGAAAGATAATCTGGATTCAATGGAGCAAGGATTCTAAAATCACTTGAATTGATAGTTCCAGCACCTGTAGATGCAGGCTTCACAATATTCATACCCAATCTCTTAAGATCAAAGAATCTGTGTCCTTCAGTCACTAACTCTAATCTTCTTTCTTTCAAAATTGCGTTGATCAATGCATCACCTGATTCATTAACTGCAGCTAAACCTCTGCTTGCTCTGAAAGTATTAAGATCAGACAAAGCTCCAGCAGTATCACTAGTTCTAGCTTTTGCCTCAGCAGCAGTTAACAACACTTCAGAATATCTAATTAATGGAATGTTCTCTCTGTAGTCTCCAAGTTCACCTCTCCATTTTCTTGATTCGTAGAAATTAGTTGAAGTTTGAACCCAAAGATTAGCTCTGACATCACCTGCTTCATGAGCAGCTATCAATTCAGCACTAGCTCTTACCGCACCAATTGCACCTGCATAACCTGCGTTTGTATTGGTGATAGAACACATAGAAGCATTAACACCGTCCACACTATTCCAATCAACAATTGATATTGCAAGTTCGAAGATAGATTCCGGGTGATTTACTTCAGCCCAAGAGTCATAGTAATCATCTGTTCCATTACCATCAGTATCAACAGTACCATCAATTAAAGAAGCTGATGTGCCGGCTAAAGCTGCTTGAGCTTGAGTTAATGCATCACCATATCTACCCCAATAAAGATAAACTCTTGCAAGTAACGCTTGAGCTGCAGCTTTAGTTAGTCTGTTTGGAGCTTCTGCTACATCCGCTTCATTAGGAAGAAGAGAAATAGCAGAAAGAAGATCAGACTCTACTTGCTGATAACCTTCAAGGTTAGTACCTCTCTCTCTAAGGTCAGCACCAGATGCTCCAAGAACAGGCTCTGTTCTCATAACAACACCAGCATCCCAACCGCTAACTTCTCTACCTGGCTCATAACTGTATACTCTTAGCAAATCATGGTAACTAAGTGCTCTAATGAATTTTGCTTGTCCTTCCAAACTCGCAGCTCTATCAGCATCCTCAGAAGACAATTCAGCTGCATAAGCAATAACAATGTTAGCATCATTAATTGCTCGGTATGCACTGTATGAGCTTCTTACCGAAAATCCAGCTCCGTTAGGGTTAGCAGGATCATCCCAAATACTAATGTGAGATCTTACCTGATTTACTTGCTCACCAAGATATCTACCTGTGTTGTTACCAACTACAAGGTTATCTGCAAGAACGTCAGGGGCAATCATCATTCTCTGACCATAATAATTCTGATTGATCAGTCTATTATAAGCCGAGTTAAGTACTGCCTCCACGCCATTAAGATCGCCTAGGGCAATATCGATGGTAATTCTATCTTGTGGATCAGGCTGTATGAAGTCCATGTCTTCACAGCTACTAAATAAGAGTGACCCAGCTATTAATGAATATAATATTTTTTTCATCTGTTATTCTAGTTTTAGAATTTAACATTGATACCTGCAGTGAATTGCTTACCTACCGGGTAAACACCATAAGCGGAAGCACCAGTTTGGTTATTATTCAATACAACCTCAGGATCAACACCAGTATAATTAGTCCATGTTACAAGGTTTGTAGCGTTAGCAAACACTCTCACAGATTTCATTTTTATAACATCAAGAACAGTTTGTGGCAAGTTGTAAGACAAGCTGATTTGCTTCAATCTAATATAAGAAGCATCAGAAACATATCTTCCATTTCCTTGACCTGGGAACTGTGTATCAAATCCTCCTACAGAACCACCTTCATAAGCGATTGGCACGTTAGTAACGTCACCTGGCTGTTGCCAACGATCAAGTTCAGATCTCAACTGGTTGTCTGAAGTAGATCCAGAGTAAGCCAAGTTGTACAAGTCACTGTTAAATGCATCAGCACCCAATTGATATTGGAACATCACATCTAGAGCTAAACCTTTGTATGAGAATGTGTTAGCAAAACCACCAAAAGTAGTAGGGATTTGGCTACCTAAAATATAACCATCATTCACACTTGCTCCACCATAGATGTACTCTCCAGCTCTGTTGATCCACATTGGACGACCGTTTGCAGGGTTAACACCAGCATAATCAACACCCCATAAGAAGTTAACTGGCTGACCTACGATAAGGGATGTACCGATTGTATCTTGGTCGTTAGGAAGTGATAGTACTTCGTTTTCCAAGAAAGTGATATTGAACGAAGAAGTCCACTTGAATCCAGAGATATCAAGGTTTACAGTATTCAATTCAATTTCAATACCTTGGTTTCTGATTTCTCCAACATTTGAAGTGATATTACCAAAACCAGAGTCATCAGTCAATGGAACTGAGAACAACTGATTTCCAGTGTCATTTCTGAAGAAATCAATAGAAGTACTGATTCTATTTTTAAAGAATCCTAAATCAAGACCAATATTCGTCTGCTTTGACTCCTCCCAAGTAAGTTGGTCATTTGCCAATGTTAGTTCCTGACCTGCACCGCCTAAATACTGACGAGAACCTTGGAATGAAGAAATTGCTTCATAGTTACCAATACCATTGGCATTACCAAGAACACCGTAACTAAATCTCAACTTCAAATCTTCCAGGAATCCAACTCCTTGCATGAAGCTTTCCTCAATAATTCTGTAGCTAGCACCAACTGACCAGAAATCACCTACCCTGTTTTGAGCACCAAAACGAGAGTGACCATCTCTACGGAAAGTACCATTAGCATAAAGCTTTTGCTTGAAGTTGTAAGAAGCTCTTACAAAAGCACCAGCTCTTTGCCATTCAGTATATGTACCTCCAACGGCAAATGGAGTAGCCGCATCATTCAAAAGCCTTAATGCTGGATTCGGAAAATTACGACCAGTAGCAGAAGTTTGTTTAAAAGTTTCTTCTTTTAACTCTGCTCCTAATAATACAGACACACTGTGATCATCTGCAAATGTCTCAGAATAACCGATTGTAGCACTAGAGTTCCAGTTAAGAATTGCTCTGTTATCACTTAAAACCTGGCCGTTCAACGCAGCAAAAGCAGGAATGGTAGGAGGTCTTTCGTTGATACTTTCTGTATTAGCTACATCAGCACCACCTAAAATGGTAACCGTGATTTGCTCAATTGGAGTATAAACTACTTGAGCACTAGCAATAGCTTGTCTTGCGAAAGCTTCTCTTCTTTCCTCGAATACACCTTGAACGATGTTATAGTTGAACAAGTGACCAGCACTTGTATTCGGGAAATGCGCAGGATAAAATTCGAATTCACCGTCTGCTGTATATGCAGGTGAGTTTGGTTGTGCAGCGTAAGTTGCAACGAATGGTGAGTTTACAAAATTACCATTTGTAATTGATCCAAATATTCTTTGGGTTGTAAGCCCCATACTGGTTGAAAACTTCAATTTATCAGAAGCCTTGTGATCAAGGTTCATTCTGAAGTTCTTTCTATTCCAAGTTGATTTCAAAATCTGACCATCTTGCTTCTCATCAGAAATTGATATCATGAATCTAGTTTGCTCAGAACCACCAGACACTTTTGCTTGAATAGATGACAATGGAGCACTGTCATTAAACATTGCATCCACCCAGTCATACGGAGTAAATGATGATGGATCCTCAGGATTTCCAAAAATTGCATCGGATATATCAGTGCTTAACCCAGCGTTGATATATGACTCTCTTTTAATCTCAGCTAATTCCTGTGCTGACATTACATCATACAATTTAACTGGTGCAGTGTAACCAAATTGGTAGCTCAACTCAACGTCAGTTGTGTTTGCTTTACCTCTTTTAGTTGTTACAATTACAACACCATTAGCAGATTGAGCACCATAGATAGCAGCTGCTGCCGCATCTTTTAGGATCTCAATAGATTCGATATCCTGAGGGTTAATTGCTGCAAGTGGGTTGTTTGAACCTTGACCTGCAATCTCATTCGATCTTACCTGTACACCATCAACGATGTATAGCGGCTGGTTGTCTGACAATGAACCGATACCTCTAATCTGCACATTTAGTGCTCCACCTGGAGCTCCAGAAGCAGCTTGTACCTGAACACCGGCAGCACGTCCTTGCAACGCTCTGTCAAAAGATTGTGATGGAATGTTTTGTAGCTCTTCACTACCAACATTGGAAATAGACCCTGTGATGTCTCTTTTCATCTCAGAACCATAACCGATTACAACAACCTCTGTCAATTGTTGTACATCACTTCCCATTCTAACTTCAATTACCGATCTAGCTCCGATCTCAACTTCTTGAGTTGCTAAACCAATAAATGAAAATACTAAGGTACCACCTTCCTCAGGTACACTTAGTCGATATTTACCATCTAAATCAGTAGTGGTTCCTGTTGTAGTCCCTTTAAGAACTACGTTAACTCCTGGAACTGTCTCCCCTGATTCATCAGTAACAGTACCAGAAACTGTCCGTTGTGCTGTAGCAACGAATGCAACAACAAAACTGAACAAACTCAGTAGTAGAATCCTCTTCATATTTTACTGTTTTGTTATGTAAGCATTATGTTTCAATTCCTCTAATTTAGACTACCTGAAGCACATTTTAGTATTTTTTAACATCGTGTTTTTCTAATGACCAGATTAAAACACCATTAGAAACATGGTACTTTTAATAGATAATTTCACCAAATACCTAGTAGATGAAAAGCGACCAAATAATCAATGGCATACTGAGTATTGTCAATATTTTATTTTGATTAAAAAAGTCAGAATATTTTATCTTCTTTTCATCGAAAAAGGAAAAAATCGATGAATTCACACACAATAGCAACGGAACATTATCAATTGTGAAATAGAATTTCACCATAAACCCGATAAATACTGAGCTTATTTCCCTATTATCTTATTGGTTTTTTATGATTTTATAACTTAGAATTTCTTCTTCCAAGGTGACTATTTTAATTAGATATACGCCAGAAGGGAACTTACTCCAATCATCGCTAAGGTTTATTCGTCTTGTCTCAGAGTTAGGATTCACAAGCACCATTCTACCACCTGAAATATCATAAACTCCAACAGATTTAACCTTTTGATATAAATCAATGTATAAATCTCTGTTAGATGGTACAGGATAGACCTTGATCATTTCTGAATTGGCCTCAGATGCCACAATGAATATCCCTGATGATAACACAGCACATTCGCCT
>CAXEKM010000312.1:0-4609 GCA_963996645.1 uncultured Marinoscillum sp. | reverse complement strand
TCAGGTTCTCTATAGTGATCTGGTAAGTGAAAACATAATGCTTCTGCACAGGGTTGGAATACTCCTGCTGATATTCAGTATCAACGGTTACTTTGATTCCTTTTGTTATGTCTGTAGTCATTGCCATGTTTCCAAGGGAAATTTATATGATTTCTCTGTTAAATTGCCAACAAAATTGATGAAAGTTTTGAATTGATCTATGGAAGTACGAATTGAACCTACGTGGAAGATTTTATTGGACGAAGAATTTGAAAAAGAGTACTTTAAGAATTTAGTGAGTTTTGTAAAGTCTGAGTATCAACAACATAGGATATACCCACCAGGTAGTCAGATTTTCAATGCCTTTCAATATTGTCCATTGGATCAAACGAAAGTGGTCATCATTGGGCAGGATCCTTATCATGGACCAGGCCAGGCAAATGGGCTTTGCTTTTCGGTGGCAGAAGGGGTGCGAATGCCTCCGTCTTTAGTCAATATTTTCAAAGAGTTAAAAGACGATCTTGGAGTGGACATGCCACCACATGGCAGCTTGGAGCGTTGGTCCAAGCAAGGTGTGCTTCTTTTGAATGCCACGCTTACGGTTCGTGCAAGTACTCCAGGTTCACATCAAAACAAAGGTTGGGAGGAATTTACAGATGCTGTCATTCATAAACTATCTTCTGAACGAGAGGGCCTGGTTTTCATCCTTTGGGGAGCTTATGCTCAGAAAAAGGGGAGTGTCATTGACACTTCAAAGCATTATGTGATTCAATCAGCTCATCCTTCACCTTTTGCTGCTCACAAAGGTTTTTTTGGGAGTAAACCTTTCTCAAAAACCAACGAGTATTTGAGGAAAAACGGCAAAGATGTTATAAATTGGTAGTATGAGTAATAACCCTTATCAGTCGAAAAGGGAAGCTCGGAATACACTGCCAGGATTTTTTATGCTCGTTGCGTTTATACTTGCAAGCATTTTTGTAATTAGAGAAGTAGCGATTTACATCAATAGTCTTGGAGCCATTGCTGATTAACTGATAACTAAGTGTATAGCCAAGATAGTCATCACAACAGGCAATATATGCCTGTTTCCGAAGAAGGAGCTAGATTGAAAGGATGCTTCGCTATGATCCTGTTTATAGGATTGGGCATAGCTGTTTTCTGGGGAATTATTTTATTGGTTGGATTCTTAAAATCCTTCTAATTAATCTTCACTTTCAGAAAATTCCTCTTCATCTTCTTCGGTTTCTAGCACCGCACCTGGTTTCATTAAGTAAATGAGTGATTCGTGCTTCTCACTTTTTACAGTCATTCCGGTGATTAGTTCAATGCTATCTGCGGTTTTGAAGAACATAGGTATGATCTTGGACTCATGCTTGGATATGAAGTCATCATATTCCGAATTATTCTCAAAGTGAATTTCATGGTAGGCATCAGCATTTCTTAATATTTGTACCAGCATTACAAAGTCTACTCGGCTGTGGAATAACACACTGTCTGGAAGAGGGAGGTTCGCATTGTCTGATTCTTCTTTACTGGCCAGACGATAAACATTCTCTTCACTTAGTTCTTTTTCAAACCACTTACACGCAAGATCATTCAATCCACTATTCGAGGTGATAGCTGCCAGTTTTCCTATTTTAGATAGATCTATGTCGTCAAAGATGGATTCTGCGAGTACGTTCGCCTGAACAGCTCTTAAGCCACTTTTCTTAGCTTCTTTGATATTAGGAGCAGAGGTGTCCACTAATAACACATAAAGTCCACCTTCTTTTAATCGTTGAGCAATTTTACGTGCCAATTCATTCGCTCCAACAATGATATATCCGGTTGGTTCCTTACGAACTACACCCAGTAGTTTAGCGATGAACTTAGCTGAAGAACCTTGTATGACAACTGTTCCTACAATCACTGAAAATACCAGTGGCAATAACAGTTCTGCTTCTTTTGGATCCACATAAGATCCTTCGTTTAGTAGGTCAAGTGAGAATAGAGAGGCAACAGCAGCAGCAACAATTCCCTTTGGTCCAATCCATGATATAAAAGCGATTTCTTTCCAGTTTAGGTTAGACTTCCACGAACTTAGGATTACACCAACTGGTCGAATAACGAAGATTACAATTAAGAATAGAATGATACTGGATAGACCTAATTTCTCGATCTGAATAAAATCAATTCGAGAGGAGAGAAGTATGAATAATACAGAGATCAAAATCACTGAAATGTCCTCTTTGAAAGAAAGTATTTTTTTCAACTCTTCCAATTTGACATTAGCTAAAACGATACCCATAACAGTAGCTGCCATAAGTCCAGCTTCTGCATGGATTAATTCAGAGAATGCGAAGGTGAAGATCACCAATGCCAAAGTAAATACGTTTCTTAAGTATTCCGGTAGCGCCTTATTACGAATTAACGAGTACAGGAAAAACGCTCCAAGTCCACCGGCAACTACTCCTGCAGATATTGTAATGAAGAAGTCTTGAAATACCTCCATCGGGTACTCCTTGCCATGCTTGGATGATAAGATAAACTCATACATCAATACCGCAACCAACGCACCGAAAGGATCAATAAGAATACCTTCCCATTTTAAAACCGTGTTGACATTGGAGTTTGGTCTTACGTTTCTAAGGATAGGAATGACCACAGTAGGTCCCGATACAATGATCAGTGCCCCAAATAGAAAGGACATCTGCCAACTTAGGTTCATAATGTAATGCGCTGCTAGACCACCACCAACAAAAGTGACAAGAGAACCAATGATCAGTAGGTTTCTAACAGTTCCAGCAAGACTTCTGATTTCTTTGATATTTAGGGTAAGACCACCCTCAAATAGAATAACACCAACGGCAATAGATACGAACGAGAATAACAAGTCTCCAGTGAAAATGGCATCACCATCTATTAGTTTGGATCCATCTTCTGTGAAAAAGGTAGAAAGAGGCCCAATAGCCAAACCAATAAGGATTAATGGGAGAATGGCAGGTTGTTTGATTTTCCATGCCAACCATTGAGCAAAAATCCCTAATACAAAAATGCTTGCCAGTTCTAACATGTTATTTCGCTATTAATAACTAATCCCGAATATCGATATAAAACATGATACCGATACCCGGGATTGGGTTAAAATTTTCTAATGGAATCAGTGTATAGGATTAAAAAGTCTATTCCATCTGATTTTGTTTAAGAAAGATCCTTTATCGTCCATTGACATCCAAATGAATGACGCTTCACCCACAATATAATCCTCTGGAACGAATCCCCAATATCTGGAATCCTCAGAGTTATGTCGGTTATCACCCATCATGAAGTAGTAGTCTTTGGTGAAAGTATATTCACTTACTTCTTGTCCATTGATGATTAGTTTATTTCCTTCGATTTTTACGTCTTCCAGATCTTCATAGTCTTGAATGGTAGATCCGTATTTTGCTACATTGCTTTCATCCAATTTGATGGTGAAGCCTCTACCAGGAATCTCTAGAGGACCAAAATTGTCTGCATTCCAAGGGAAATAATCCGAATCAGGGAATATTCTAGATTCAGCCAAACCAGCTTTGCGAACGTTTAAAGCTACCGAATCTACAAAGTCAAAACTGTCAACTTTATCCATTGACTCTTGCGTAGCATGAACTACATATCCAATATTCGCTCTTTGCGCAATAGTCAAATCATTGTCATCGAAGAAACGCTCAGGAAGTGTTTGTTTAGTGAAGATGATGTAAGAGTGCTGCATCAATTCTGGGTCTGTTCCTTTTTCACCATTGATGAATACTTTGGTGTCTTTTACTTCCAAAACATCGCCAGGAACTGCAACACATCTTTTGATGTAGTGTGTTTTCAGATCCAATGGATGGTAATCTCCATCAGGACGCTGATTGTAGTTGTCATTTACAGGGTAGTTGAATACTACCACGTCATTACGTTCTACTTTACCTAGAGAAGGAAGTCTGAACTGTGGAAGTTCTATCCAATCTACATATGATGGAGATTCTGTTCCCCAGATTTTCGCATGAGTTAGAGGGATTTGAATGGGCGTTTTTGGGGTTCTAGGTCCGTAATTGATTTTACTAACGAACAAGAAGTCGCCAACCAATAAAGAGCGCTCCATAGATGGGGTAGGGATCACATAGGCTTCCATGAAGATCCATCTAATGAAAGTAGCGGCAAACACTGCAAATACGATTGCTTCAAACCACTCTTGAGAGAATGTTCTTTTTCTTTTAGGAAGTTCAGTGGCTTTTCCTAAGTATTTGGTGTCACTCCATGCTACATAAGTCATGTAGAATGGCGCTAAAATCACCCCAACACTTTGATCAAAGTATGAATACTTGCCAAATGACTTCAAAAGGTCCAGGTGGATGGTTAGCGCTATGAAAAAGTTGACCACAGGAACGAACAATAAGAAGATCCACCATTTTGGTCTTCCTACAATCTCCAAATGCACGTAATAGTTGTAGAAAGGAACGAAGCCAATCCAACTTGGCTTACCAGCTTTCTCGAAAAACTTGTAATAAGAGATGGATTGCAAAGCATACCACCCAAGCACAAATACAAGTGTGAACGTAAGGCTAAAATCGTTTAAGTACATTTATTAGTCTTGATTTAAAAAGTCTTTAATTGATAAAACACCGGT
>CAXEKM010000311.1:0-5509 GCA_963996645.1 uncultured Marinoscillum sp. | reverse complement strand
CTGATCTGGATAATGCCAGCGTAGGAATTGTAATCATCATCATGTGATATAATCTTCTATTTTCAGGGCATTACTCAGGTTGTCAAAAACTAATTGACCAATGAGTAATATCGAAAAAAAACAAAAATTTGATGTAGCAACTGGTGAGTTGCGAAACTGGCAAGGCCGTAAAGAATGGTTCTTTAATAGGGATGATACGGACCACTATGAGGACTACTACGAAGGACCTTACAAACGTCAGGAGATCTGGCAGAAAAAGACACTTGAGGGATTGATCAAAAAAGACACACGTGTCAAATCCCTGCTGGAGTTTGGGTGTGGAACAACACGCTTCACCAGGTGGTGGCATGAGATTGGGATAGAAGCGACAGGAGGAGATATTTCTCCATTTATGTTGGCACAAGGTGTCCACCTGTTTGATGGTGATCTCGTGCTAGCTGATTCCCATCACATGCCTTTCAAAGACCATACTTTTGATGCACTGGCGTTTGTAACGACGTTTGAATACTACAAGGATCCTGTTGCAGTGATCCGAGAGGCTGTACGAGTTGGAAAATACGGTATTATCATGGGGATGATGAATCGCAATACGCCCAAACTAATTCGCCGTAGAGTACAGCAGGCCTTTAACAAGAACAATTATTATGTCACGGCAAATTTCTACACCCCTAAAACGTTGAAAGAATTAGTAGCAAAAGCGCTTCCAGATCGAGATTATACTATCAGGTGGAATGCTACCGGGTTGCCCAAATGGTTTCCTACTCAACAGTGGCAAGTTCCTTATGGAGACTTCTTTGGATTTCACATCCAACTTAATGATGTGTAATGGGTGCTTTTGATTCCAATAGTGGTAAAGTAAGCGAATCTCATTTCAAAGAATTGTTATTCAACTCTTTGGGTGCATCTCGTAATACTGTGGTTTGTGGCCCTAGTTTTGGAGTAGATACTTCAATTATCGACATGGGTATGGGGCAGGGTCTGGCCATATCCAGCGACCCGCTTTCACTCATACCTTCTCTTGGTATGGAAGTATCTGCCTGGCTATCAGTACACTTGCTCATCAATGATATGGCCACTACGGGCTTCAGCCCGCAGTATGCACAGTTTGTGCTGAACCTGCCCACCAGTTTGTCCAAAGATGACTTTGCCAGCTACTGGTCATACATTCACCAACTGTGTAAGCATCATCACATTGCCATTACCGGTGGACATACCGGACAAGTACCCGGTCAGGAATCAACCATTTCAGGTGGCGGCACCATGTTTTTGCACGCACCATTGAATGAATTGATATCCAGTAATCACGCACAGGCAGGTGATTTGATACTGATGACCAAAAGTGCTGCATTGTCTTCCTCTTCTTTATTGGCCATGGCATTTCCAGAAACAGTCCAAAATAACTGTGGTCTGGAAGTTCAACAAGCTGCAACGGAGAATTTCTGGCAGTTGTCATCTCTGAAAGAAGCTTTGATTGCTCATGAGGAATTGCAGGCACATACCGAACTATCAGGCATGCACGATGCAACTGAAGGAGGTGTTCTTGGAGCAATCTATGAAATGGCCAAAGCCTCTGGATGCGGATTTGAGGTAGAATTGAATCAAATCCCTGTGACTGAAGAAACGCTTGTTGTTACCGAATTTTTTCAAATTAATCCATTGAAGTCGATTGGCGCCGGATCCATGATCATTACTGTAAAACCCGGAACCGAGAACCGATTACTCAAGACATTACAGAATAAAGGCATAGCCTCGACAGTGGTAGGTCGGATGACCAGCAAACAACACTATACCTGCATCAATCACGAGGGTCAACCCAAAGAATTTAATTACACTGGAGAAGATCCTTATTGGGGTGCCTTTTTTCATGCAATTAACCACGGTTGGAAATGAAGAATTTAAATGGAATTTATCTGGTAATTGACCCGGCAATGGGTGACAACCTACTCGAAAAACTCTCTCAGGCACTGCATGGTGGCTTGGGACTTATTCAACTATGGAATCATTGGCCTGAAGAATTTGGCCATTTACAGAAAAAATCATTCATCGAGCAAGTCAAGCAAGTTTGTAGTCCATATGGCACACCAATACTCATGCATGAAGATTGGGAGTTAGCACTGGAAACAGGTCTAAGTGGTGTCCATTTTGATGAAATTCCTTTGAATTGGGAAGAAGTGAAACACTTATTAGCTAATCACATAGTAGGAGCAACAGTAGGAAACGATTTTGACCGGATTACCTGGCTAAACGAACAAGGTCTTTCCTATCTAAGTTTTTGCGCCATGTTTCCGTCACCATCTGTGCAGAGTTGTGAAATTGTCACTCCTGAGGTTGTTCAAAAAACCAGAGTAGTAACGAGCTTGCCGTTGTTTCTCTCCGGAGGTATACGACCAGATAACCTACACGAGCTTAGTCACCTGGATTTTCAGGGAATAGCTGTGATTTCTGGGATCATGAGTGCTGACAACTCCGAAAAAGCTGTACGCGAATACCATTCTATTTTAAACGATCTAAGCATTACATCATGAAAAAACAACTTTTGGATAAAATGTGCTGCCCATTTGATAAGGGAGATTTGGAAGTAACCGTCTTAAGTCAAGAAGGAGACGAAATCATAGAGGGCTTGATGACGTGTCCTACATGCCTACGATACTATCCGATCATATACAGCATTCCCATTATGACTCCAGATGAATACCGTCAGAAAAGTCTCGAAATGCCGGTTTTGAAAAAATGGGGTCTATCTGTTGATCCTCACAACCCTGACCGCTTCGTTTTGGAGAATACAAAGCCTCTTTTGGAAGAGTAAATGTTTACCACACTTCCAAAATCAAGCCTTTCAGATACTCTCCTTCTGGGTGGAAAATACTCACTGGGTGATCTCCGGGTTGTGATAAGCGCTCTAAAACTTTAACGGTTCTGCCTGCCTGAATGGCTGCAGCAACGATCGCATTGTAGAACAAGGTCTTGTCTACCACTTGCGAGCAACTAAAGGTGAAGAGAATCCCTCCAGGTTTGATCTGGCGAAGTGCCATGGCATTCAATCGTGTATAGCCTTTCAGTGCATTGTGCCTGGCACTCATGTGCTTGGCAAAAGCTGGCGGATCCAACACGATTACATCAAAATCCTGTTCATTTTGCTGCATGTAATCAAACGTATCCATGGCAATGCATTCATGCGTTTCTGGATCATAGCCATTGAGTTTTAAGTTTTCCTTCGTCTGCTCTATTGCCGATTTCGACACATCGATAGACACCACTTTCTCCGCTCCAGCATTCAGGGCGCACAGACTAAAGCCTCCGTTGTAACAGAATGTATTAAGCACTTTTTTGCCTTTGCTGTATTCAGCAAGTCGTCTTCGATTTTCTCGCTGATCCACAAAAAAGCCCGTTTTCTGACCATAAAGAAGGTCTAGTTGGAAATTAACTCCCCATTCTTTGGCCAGGTAGATCTCTTTGGACTCACCGAAAAGTACTTCAGCAGAATCGTCTTTGACATGACTTGGGTGTTTCAAAATGCAGGTTTTCAAAGATTCGCCCAACGCTTCTTTCAGCGCTGTGCTAATATCCTTTGCCTGCAAATACATGCCCTGACTGTGCGGCTGGATCACTGCTGTGTCACCATAAACATCAATGATCAGTCCCGTAAGTTGATCTCCTTCACCATGAACCAATCGATAAATGTCTGTTGCCTCATTTGGCAAACTCAATCTGGTACGAGTGGCCTTGGCATCAGAAATGGCATCTACCCAAAACTGGTGATCTATTGCTCGATCTTCAAATGAGATGATTCGTACCGCAATGGAAGCATTTTGAAAATGGCCAATTCCTAAAAATCGACCTGTCTTATTGGTTACTCGAACCAACTCTCCATCCGCAATATTTTCCTGTAAGTTCAAAGCCCCACTAAACACCCATGGGTGTCTGCGCTCCAATGATCTTTCCTTTCCTGGCTTAAGTGCAATAGTTTTCACGGTGCAATTTTAAGTATTTACTTACTGACCTGAAATAGCAAGACAGATAAGTACATTTGTGAGAGCTCCTGATTAATGGGTTGAATTAAACTAACTTGCAACAAAAACGTGAAACGCATCATCATTCCGTACAACCCCGATCTGGTAGAGATAGCTAGAAAACGAAGAAATAAAAGCAGCAAAACCGAAATTAAGCTGTGGTACTTTCTGAAAGATAAGCGAATGAAGGGTTATGAGTTTCACCGACAAAAACCTCTCTTGAACTACATAGCTGACTTTTTTTGCCATGAATTGCTTTTGGTGATTGAGCTGGAAGGAAACAGTCATTTTCCTGATAAAAACATTTCGCAAGAGAAGGATTTTGAGAACATCGGCTTAACCGTACTTCGGTTTTCAAGAGAAGAAATCTTCAAAGAAACCAACAAGGTTCTTGAGACTATTGAAAACACAATTCTGGAAATAGAAAATAAGAACAACTCAAAAAAGAAGAAATAACCAAAGCCTTCTACAAGAGTTATGGCTTCAATGAAAACGCTGCGCCTAATTCTTGGAGACCAACTCAATCATCAGCATAGCTGGTTTGAAAAGACCGATTCTGAAATTTCCTATGTGCTGATGGAGGTGCGTCAAGAAACTGATTATGTTCCACATCACATTCAAAAAGTAGCCGGGTTCTTTGCCTCCATGCGAGCTTTTGCGAATGAGATGCAAGAAAAGGGTCATGACATTATCTACTGGAAACTGGATGACACCAAAAACAAACAGTCCATTCCTGAGAACATAAATTCACTTATTGAAAAAGGTGATTATGAGAAGTTCGAATATCAGCTCCCGGATGAATACCGATTAGATGAACAGCTCAATGAATACTGCCAGACTCTTAACATTGAGTGGCAGGCAGTAGATTCTGAGCATTTCTATACCACCCGAGAGGAATTGGCTTCCTTTTTTGAAGGAAAGAAAACCTACCTGATGGAGTCCTTCTATCGGCACATGCGCAAAAAGCATGATGTGATGATGGATGGAAAAGATCCTGTCACTGGCCAGTGGAATTATGACAAAGACAATCGGAAGAAACTTCCAGATTCCGTGACTATTCCTGAAAGAAACAGCAGAACAAATGACGTTTCCGAAATAGTTGAAATGATCCAGTCTGCTGGAGTTAAAACGATCGGATCAATTGATGCGCAAAAGTACAGATGGCCAATTACTCGACGTGAAGCGCTGGCTGATTTGGATATCTTCTGTAAGCGCTTTTTGAAAAACTTTGGCGACTACCAGGATGCCATGACTACTCGTACAGCATTCAGCTTTCATTCACTGGTGTCCTTTGCCATGAATGTAAAGTTGATTTCACCTCAGGAAGTGGTCAATACGGTCGTAAATTATTGGCATGAACATACTGATGAAGTTGATATCTCCTCTGTAGAAGGTTATGTGAGGCAAATCATAGGCTGGAGAGAGTACATGCGCGGTATCTACTGGGCCAAAATGCCCGAGTACGCAACACTCAATCATTTGGATCACTCTCGCAAACT
>CAXEKM010000310.1:0-2158 GCA_963996645.1 uncultured Marinoscillum sp. | reverse complement strand
CTAATATACGCATACTTTGACTGATTCGGATTTCTATTAGATGACTACCGATCTTGACTCGTCTGATTGTATATAAATCAAGATGAATGCATTCTAACGTTTTGACAAATTCATGTTGATACACAAGTAGATTAATTCTTTAGTTAAGCCGATTCAGCACTGATAGTATCTGACATTAGCACATACTCAACATTTTTGTTGAAGTAGAAATTGGTCATTTTTCTGGCTGTTGATTGCCATTTGAAACTTGATGCATGGTTAAGTCTAGCTACTTCCATCATCTCATCTCGTTTTCTCGACAGTACTTCGATCATCTTGTCTGCTATAGAATTAATGTCGGTTGGTTCGATGTAATCGGCGAAGTTATCTCCGATCTCAGGCATCGATGAAAAATTGGATGTGATGACAGGAGTACCACATACCATGGACTCAATGATTGGAATGCCAAAACTCTCTCTTAACGACGGGTACATAAATAATTCAGCTGCAGAGTAAAGAGCTGGAAGGTCCTCTTGAGGAATGTATCCAGTTAGTGTTATCTGATCGATTAATTCTGGTTCTTCAATTTGTTTTAGTTGAGCCAATAGTTCTGATTCTCCAATTTCTGCAATTACCAATGGCAGAGGAGCCAGATCGTTCTTGATGTATTGAGCATATGCCTTTAACATACCAGGCAAGTTCTTTTTTGGAGCTGTATTGCCCAGGAAAAAAATGAATCGATGGGGAAGTTGGTATTTGACTCTTACTGATCCAATTCGCTCTTGTGACTGTGGGTAAAATTTCTCGGATACTCCATTATAAATTACTTCCACCTTGTCTGTTTCTCCAAAGTGTCTGTAGATCTCACGTTTTTCAAAATGTGAAACAGTGAATACCTTCTTAGCCTTCTCAAATACAATGGGAACTATCCATTTCCTATAATAATGTCCCAGTTTCTGATACCAGGAACCACCACTGTAAGACTGATTCAAGTAGATGATGTCG
Source organism: uncultured Marinoscillum sp. (assembly GCA_963996645.1). GTDB lineage: Bacteria > Bacteroidota > Bacteroidia > Cytophagales > Cyclobacteriaceae > Marinoscillum. The sequence continues at coordinate 1,174 of CAXEKM010000310.1, read as the reverse complement.
TGAATGGTAACATACAATGGTGCCGGTGCCAGTAATGGTGCTGTGTTGCTGGTGCAATGCAGCAAATCCAATTCTAGTTTGGATGCGGCTAATGGCAGATGGATTTGTTCCCAATCCGCATATGTTAATGCCTTGATTTCAATAATCTTGAAATTGGATGTTTCTTCAAGACATCTGTCTTCTCCGGGTCTTACGAAAATGTAATATTGGTTGAGTTGATCAATTGCTTGAAGGTTTCTGATCAATTCCAACGCATAGATATCCATTCCATGCTTTTTCTTCCTAAAAATACGCTGTGCCTCTATTCCAATTTTCATGACTGTACTGATTGATGAGGTGTGTGTAAAAAATTGGTCTTTGCTTTCTTGAATCCTGCAAATGCCTTGATCATAAGCCAGAAGGTTTTTGGTAATCTCAAACATGCTTTTAGCATTTCAGCATTCCAATATTTCTTTGGAATAGCAAGGGCAAGAGCAATGTTTAATGAAGCCCAAATACCAGCCATAGGTACCCAATAGGAATGTTGAAAAGCCATCAGAGCAAACGCAAGGATTGTATTTACTCCTAAAAGAATCAATCTAGGCGGTAGTAAGAATTGCAACGACTTGTCGAAGTAGTCTACATTTAGCTTGGTGATCAGTTGAAAGAGCGCATCTCCGAAGGAATTGACTCCATATCGGATTTGCGCCGCTATCCATCGTGTTCGCTGGTTAGTGAACGCCTCTTCCGCACTTACCTTCTCGTCATATACATAGGCATCCTCTAAATAACCAATCGTCAATCGTTGCTTTAAAAGTCTTAGTTCCAATTCTTTGTCAAACCCTCCAATAGCATCAATTTTCGCCATTTCAGATTTGATCAATTGATAGTCAAAAGCCATTCCAGACCCAATCAGAGCTGATGAAAGACCTACAGCTCTGTGACCTGATCGAAATATGTTATTATTAATTTCTTCACTGACTGCATCAAGAGTAGCCAGGTTGGTATTATGGTTTTTAGCTACTCTGTGTCCCTGCATTGCTGAGAAACCATTGTTGTAGGCGCTGTTGATTTTTTGTAGGAAGTTCACTTCCATAATATTGTCTGCATCTAGAATTACAGCTATTTGATAACTGGAATCCAGTTGATCAAAAGCTGTGTTCAATGCTTTGGCTTTGGTGCTTTTCTCAAAACT
>CAXEKM010000309.1:0-2790 GCA_963996645.1 uncultured Marinoscillum sp. | reverse complement strand
GAATATATATCACGGATAAAATCAAGTACCTCATCTAAAATAGCCGGATGGTGATTCATCCTGTTAGGTAAGTTCTCCATAATCCTCGAGAGCAGAGTATTTGGGAGCATTGGATACATATAAACTTCAAACATTACACGATGGTTGATAAAGATGCCTTTATAATTTCGCTCTAAAAGCTTGATTGATATTTTATCGGCAATTGAAGGGAATTTGTATTTAAGAAAGTACTCCGCACTTATAAATTTAACATCCCTACTGATCTGAAAGACCCTATCTTCTGAAACGAGAATTCCGTCTTGAGCCAGGTAGTAAGTATCAACCATATATTTGAAATACCATTCAGATCCATACCACTTGTCATCTGGGTATTCTTCCATCCTCTTAAAGGATATCTTGGGGTTCAAATGCTCTTTGACAAAATCAAGGAGGTTGCGATAATACAAAAGCTGATTTTCATATACACCCTCTGATTCCTTCCTAAAGTGTATCCCGGAAAATTCAATATGAAGGGTTCCCTCACTGGGTCCAAAAGCATAGAGCTCCTTTATCTGTGATTCTAAATAATTGACAACATAATATGAAGAAATGAAATCACATTTGAGTATTTCAGGGTAATCTTTACTTAATTCATAAAGCAGAGGAATGACTGTGATATCCAAACAGATCTTCTTGGATAAATCAGGTTTGAACTTGTGAAGAGGTATTGGTAAAGTAATCAATCCTGCGTTCCAGCTACCGCGGTTATTGATGAGCTCATGGTAAATGGCCAAAGGATCATTTCTTTTTACCTTGGAGACCAACTCTGCGAAAGAAATCTGACTTCTAAAGTATGATTTGAATGCTTCATCAATCCTAATTTTTCTCATTTCCGAATCCTTGCCAAACTTCTCTATCAATGCAGTTTCAAAATCAGTGACAGTATTGTATGGAATAGCGATAGTGTGAAATGGAGACGATTCAGGATCTGCGCTTGTTATCTCTTCATTAATCTTGAGATATAGCCCTTCATATTTCGAAATAACCCTAATAAGGGTATGCTTATTTGAACTGAAAAGTTTGTCCAAGAAAACTTCGGTGTTTGCTTCCATACCTAAGAAATCCTGATACAACTTATCCTTATTGTTGGTTACGATGTGGTTCCCACTAGGGGTTGCTATTATTGCCCAACATCCATCCTCAAGCTTTTGCAAATTATTCTTGATGAGCACCTCAGGATTGCTTTTGTGAATTATCATGAATAAATGAAAATAGCGTTCCTTGAGAAGCGGATTGGTGTAATCAGCAATTACAGAGGAATATGCAATATCAATGGCCAAAGCTGGTCTTTGCCGATCTACGCAAACAAAGCATATATCAAACCGTTTTTCCCAGTTGATTTTTACGTTTATTAGTTCATCTGTCAATAAGGAATCCAATTCATCATACTCCTTCAATTTGTCAAGAGCAAATATCAAATAGTATTTGTAATCTTGACTTTTGAAAAGCTGGAGCCCCACTTTCGAAGCATCTTTAATGCCCTCAAAGTATTCTGCTCTTATGCATAGGTTCAGCTCATCTATCAGAAGATGTTCCATTACCCTACCGCCTGACCTGAGCTTTCTGTATCCCTGAATTACAGATTCCAAATCACGATTTAGTGCTGAAAGACTTCTTAATCTGTATATTTCAATAACTGGATCTTCGTAATCAGGAACCTTTTGTAAAATATCCAGACACTTCTCGAATTGAGTTGAATGGAAATAAATGTCAAGTAGAATCTTAATGGTATTGGTCTCTAATTGAGAATAGTCAATGCTGCTCAGAGTCTCCTCTAAGTCGGAGATTTGTTGTTCTATATCCGATGCCTTTAGATTGGCGAGTGTCTTCAGAATTAACCTATGTGGCTCGGAGAAAAAGGGAATGGATGATAGGGATTCTTCAAAGAGCTCTGGAGTATTGGTATCCGTTGATAGTAAATGGTTGAATGTGAAACCTAATTGTTCATAATCAGCCCTGTCCACCACTTTGACACCTCTGATAAATTGCTTGAGAGCTAAAACTCCCTCATTTGGTTTTTGCAAATTGAAGTAACTGAACCCCTTGAAAAAATGAGTGTGGTTGTCTTCAATTGAATTAGCTAAATCAATTGCATTGACGAATAGCTTGTGTTGAAAAAGAGGAGCAAACACATATATGAGTAAATCTGATAAGTTAAGTATTTTCTGATGCTTTATGTAAGTACTGGTTATCTCACCAACAGAACTCCTTACCGGCTTAATCATATATGACGTTAACAAGTAATAAAAATGATTCTTAATGTATAGCTCAGAATCTTTAGAATCTGAGTCACTCATGCTCAGGCTGGTTTCATAAAAAATTTTATTAGCCAGATTCAAATGTTTATTGTCCGTTACCGGCTCTATTTCGAACAATGGATATCTTGACCCTTTAATGAATGAATCAAAGCAAAATCCTGCTACAATGTTGTAGTAGAATACATTTTGTCTGTCAACGCTGATTTCATCAACAACTATTTTATCCAATTCAGATGTCATCAAGTCATCAAAGGGGATTAACTTTTTTTGTTTCATCAGATGATAGGCACAAATACGGACAAAATCCTTATCTGATCTAACTATAGCTGGGACATTGACATCATCTTTGTAATTTGAAGAAAGCAACTTAATTGCCCAGGCACGACCCGAGTATTGTGATTCTAATAGAATTTGATTCGCTAATGTTTCAGCTCTACCATCTTCAAGGTGGTAAAGAGCAACGCATGCTCTTTCTTTATACATCAAGTTATCT
>CAXEKM010000308.1:0-4469 GCA_963996645.1 uncultured Marinoscillum sp. | reverse complement strand
TATTGAATCAGGTATTAACTTCATAGATACAGCAAACGTTTACTCTTTTGGACAGTCTGAGCAATTGCTAGGCCAGGGACTTAAAGACCTGAATATCAATAGAAATGAAGTAGTTATTGCTACAAAAGTAATGGGCATCATGGGACCGCAACCAAATAATGTTGGTTTGTCTAGATACCATATATTCAACTCGGTAGATGCTAGTCTAAAAAGATTACAAATGGAACACATAGACATTCTCTATGTCCATGGTGTAGATCCTAAAACCTCAGTAGAGGAAATCGTAAGAACTCTCAATGATATAGTGGAAACAGGCAAAGTCCGATATGTGGCTATATGCAATTGGCCAGCATGGATGGTTGCTAAAGCACAAGCCATTGCCCATTACAATGGATGGCACAAATTCATTGGACTTCAATATTACTATTCTGCAGCGGGAAGGGATATTGAGCATGAGTTAGTACCAATGGCTGCCGACCACAACTTATCAATTTTCCCTTGGAGTCCACTAGCTGGAGGCTTCTTGTCTGGCAAATTTACCAGAGAAGGAAGTAAGGAAGAAGGTTCAAGAAGAGCCAATTTTGATTTCCCTCCTATCAACAAGGAAAAAGCTTATGATCTTGTGGATGTGATGGCTGAGATTGCCAAAAATCACGAGGTATCAGTAGCACAAATTGCTTTAGCCTGGGTACGTCATCAACCAGGAATCACGAGTACAATCATTGGTGCAAAAACACTGGAACAACTGAAAGCAAACATTGCTTCTACAGAAATCAATCTTACTAGTGAAGATCTAGAGAAAATTGACAAAATAAGTCCATTACCAATGCAATACCCTGGATGGATGGTGGAACGTCAGGGAGACTACAGAAAATAACCAGATCAAAAGGCGGCCGTTGGTCGCCTTTTATTTTTGTGGAAAAGATTTTAGCTAATCCCATAGCCTCCTAATCTAGCTCTTCTATTTTTGCGGCATGTACATGGCGATTTGTGGAAATATAGGATCAGGCAAGACCAGTCTGGCAGGGAAGTTGGGACATCATTACGGAATGAATGTGTTATTTGAGAGTGTGGACGACAATCCATATCTCGCGGATTTTTATGATGACATGCAGAAATGGGCTTTCCATTTGCAGATTCATTTTCTGAACAGTCGTTTTTCCCAAATCAAGACCATACAAGATCAAAAGATCTCGGCCATACAGGACAGAACGATCTATGAAGATGCCTACATCTTTGCGATGAACTTGTACAAGTCCAAAATGCTAAATGAGCGAGATTACCACACCTATTTGGCACTATTCAATAGCATGGTAGAGCACATTTCTGCTCCGGATTTGCTGATCTATTTGAAATCAGATATTCCTAAACTGGTTAATCAAATTCAGAAACGAGGAAGAGATTACGAGAGTGGAATGCGCATCGATTATCTTAAAAATCTAAACGAACACTACACAGAGTGGATCGGTGATTACCAGGAAGGCAACCTACTGGTAATTGATGTTAACAATCTTGATTTTGTGAACAATCCTGAAGACTTCTCCATGATCGTTGAACGCATCGACGCAGAGATTCATGGATTGTTTAGTCAACCTAAAAAGTAACCATAAGATTGAGATCAATCAGAAGGTGTATACTTTCTGATTGACCTTTGAAGTAATTGATCAACCATTGATCATGGAAAATGGAAGATTCTGAACGGTTATCTTTGAGGCCTACCCACCTCTACTTCCTGAAAATCAGAGTGTTTGACTTCAAGGCAGTTTTTAAAATGAATCAATCATCAAAAAGTACCTTTTAATTCAACATTCTCTATATAAATTGGCGGCCAAGAGTACATTTTGACAATGACAAATACTTCTGAATACCTCCATCAATTTATTAGCATACAACTCTCACCCCAGGCAAATGAATGGTTTGAGAAGAAGTATGCTGAAGTTCAATCTTCCACCACATCCAGAGCATTCTTCCTGGCATTTGGGATGACTCCAAAGAAAACAGGTACTGAGAAGTTACAAGTGGATAAGAATAGCTTATCAGAATTACTAAAAACCTATCCCGGATTTAACTCAAACTATTGGACAATCGATCAACTGTGCCGTGTTGGGTTGATGTCAGCCATTAGCACCGAGTACAACCACCAGTGGATTACTCAACTGTTTAGTACTGCTGACATGAACGAGCAGGTCGCATTGTACAAAGGACTATTCTTCCTGGAAAATGCAAAAGACTTCACCGAGCAGGCAATAGAAGGAGTTCGCACCAATATGCAACCCGTGTTTGACGCTGTAGCACTTAACAACCCATTCCCTAAAAATTACTTCTCTGAAGGCGCCTGGAATCAAGTAGTCTTAAAAGCGATCTTCATGAACCGACCGATCTATCGAATTGTTGGTTTAGAAGAACGAAACAACGAAAGCCTCACTTCTACCCTCATCGACTTTGCACATGAACGCTGGGTTGCTGGTCGTCAGGTAGTTCCTGAGCTATGGAGACTAGCCAAAGAGCGATTGGATAGCGATCTTTTGACGGAGATCATAGAAAAATTTGAAACGTTTGACAGTCTGGAACAAGAAGCTATTGCCTTGATGATTCAGGAAACTGAATTGGCGGAAGCTAAAGACTGGGCTGCACAAAATAACATAACCACCAACAAGTCCTGGGATGAACTCGGGCAAGCTTTAGAAAACCAAAACTGAAAATGATGCGATTTATCGATCCACATATCCATATGACTTCCCGCACTACGGATGACTATCAAGCCATGCGCAAAGCTGGAATTGTAGCGATCATCGAGCCAGCCTTTTGGTTGGGTCAACCAAGAACAGAGGCGGGAGCTTTCAAAGATTACTTTAGCAGCCTGGTAGGCTGGGAACAATTCCGTTCCTCACAGTTTGGCATCAAGCATTACTGTACCATGGGACTTAATTCCAAAGAAGCCAACAACGTACCACTAGCAGAGCAGGTAATGGAATTACTTCCTCAATATGTGCACAAAGAAAACGTGGTAGCCATCGGAGAAATCGGATACGATGATCAAACTGAAGCTGAAGATCGCTTCTTCCGTGAGCAAATTGAGTTAGCGAAAGAAGTAGAATTACCTATTCTCGTTCACACACCACATAGAGACAAGAAAAAAGGCACTTACCGATCTATGGATGTTTTGGAAGAACATGGTGTAGACCCATCGATGGTGGTCATTGACCACAACAACGAAGAGACATGTAAGGAAGTACTTGACAGAGGGTATTGGACTGCCTTTACCATCTATCCAAATACTAAAATGGGTAATCTAAGAATGGTGGAAGTGGTGAAGCAGTATGGTTCAGAAAGAATCATCGTAGACAGCTCTGCAGACTGGGGTGTTAGTGATCCTCTTTCTGTTCCAAAAACAGCTCATTTAATGCTGGAAAAAGGGATTTCCAAAGAAGATGTGCACAAAACCTGTTACCAAAATGCGCTGGAAGTCTACAGCAAAAGTGGCAACATGAAAGAATCTGACTGGGAAGACTATTCGATAGATCAGGCAGACCTTCACGAAGGCAATAGTGTATTGCGTGGACAAACACCTAAACAGGGATCATCTGACAATATAGTTGCCAACTAAATGGCTATTAGATCTTATCTTATTTTGATGCGTCCGGCTAATCTGGTCACTGCAGTTGCTGATATATTAGCCGGAGCTTCTATTGCTGGGCTTACTTTGGCAACATTTCAATCAGCTGAGACGATCAACATCATTTATCTGATGCTTGCGACGATCGGTTTATACGGTGGTGGCGTGGTGTTCAACGATGTGTTTGATTACGAACTGGACAAAGTAGAGCGACCGGAAAGACCTTTACCAAGTGGACAAGTCAGCCGCACCAGCGCAACCATCCAGGCGCTTGCACTTTATATCATTGGTATTGTTCTGGCTTCATTAGTTTCTCCAATTAGTGGACTCATTGCTGTAGTTACAGCAATTGGCGCTACCGTTTATGATAAATGGGCCAAGCATCATACGTTCTTTGGTCCGCTAGTGATGGGTACTTGCCGTGGCCTAAACTTACTCCTTGGAGTATCTATTTCACTTCCGGTGTTGTACACTATGTGGCCAATTGCCATTTTACCTATCATCTTCATAGGAGCCATCACCTTGACTAGTCAAGGTGAGGTAGTTGGCAATAACCGGAAAGCTGTTGCTTTAGCCATGTCACTAGATGCTGCAGTGGTGATTCTTTTGACTGGTCTAGCAGTATATGGATACATCAATTGGGTGACTTTGATCCCTTTTGTAGCGCTGTGGTGGGGCATGAACCTCTTTTAGAGTCTTGGCTAGGAAGTGTTCAAAAACCTTTCATACATCTTAAAGTAGAGACGGGTCTAAATAGGCAGGGTTTTAGTCGTAAAGATCTTGAAGAGTCCCTTATTAAAACAAAGCCTTATAAAGAAAAAGTGGTGGGTCTTCTCACCCACTTTGCCAATGT
>CAXEKM010000307.1:0-5416 GCA_963996645.1 uncultured Marinoscillum sp. | reverse complement strand
GCTAACAATGATCTTTCGCCTGAGTGGTTCTTCAATTTTTCTAATAATCTCAATTGAGCTTCTTGCTCGATTGGCTGGTGAGTTGGCCCATCCTCTCCTACTCTAAATGCATCATGCGTCCACAAGTAGATTACTGGAAGTTCCATCAAAGCAGACAATCTGTATGCAGGCTTCTGGTAATCAGAGAAGATAAAGAATGTACCCACTACTGGAATTACACCACCATGAAGTGCCATACCATTAGCCATAGCAGCCATACTGAATTCAGCCACACCTGCGTGCAAGAAGTTTGCATCAAATGAGTGAGGACCGAACGCTTTTGATTTCTTCAAGAATCCGTCAGTCTTATCAGAGTTAGCCAAATCCGCAGATGAAACAATGATGTTTTCTACGTTTTCTGCCAAATAAGCTAATACCGCAGCAGAAGCATCTCTTGACGCTACATTAGATTTCTGTGGAATAGTAGAGAAATCTATAGCCGGAATATCACCACTTAAGAACAAGTCTAGTTTAGCAGCAAGCTCAGCATTAGATGCTCTCCAGCTTTTCTCTACTTCATTGTGCTCAGCAGCTTCTTTTGATTTTTTCTCAAGGATAGTCTTGTAGAAATCAGCTACTTCTGGATAAACTGCGAATGGATCATTTACGTCTGCTCCAAGTGCTTCCAAGGTTTTGTTATAGTCAGCACCAGTTCCACCAATTGGCTTACCGTGAAGCTCAGAATAACCTTCGTATGGATTACCGTCAGCATCCACACATCCTTTACCCATGATCGTTTTACCAATGATCAATGTAGGTCTTTCGGTTTGTGCTTTTGCATCAGTCAATGCTTTTCTGATAGCATCGTGATCGTGACCATCGATCTCAACCACGTTCCAACCCCATGCTTCGTATTTCTTACCGGTATCTTCAGCAGTTACTTCTTTTGTGTAAGTACTTAACTGTACATCGTTAGAATCAAAGAACATCACCAGATTGCTCAATCCAAGATAACCAGCTATACGTCCAATACCTTGAGAAATTTCTTCCTGAATACCTCCATCAGAGATGAACGCATAAATGGTGTGATCTGTCCAGTCACCAAACTTCGACTGAAGGAACTTACCTGCCAATGCAGCACCTGCTCCCATCGCATGTCCCTGACCTAGTGGACCTGAAGTGTTTTCAACACCTCTTTTGTGATCAACTTCCGGGTGACCTGGAGTCACAGAACCCCACTGTCTGAAGTTGCTAATATCTTCTTTTGAATAATTTCCTACTAAATGCAATTGAGCATAAAGCATCGCAGACAAGTGACCTGGATCCAAAAAGAAACGGTCTCTCCACATCCATTCTGGATTATTTGGATCAAAACGAAGGAATTCACTGTATAACACATGAATAAAATCCGCTCCTCCCATAGGTCCTCCCGGGTGTCCCGAATTCGCCTTTTCTACCATCGAGATAGATAACGCACGGATGTTATCTGCTGCCTGATTGTCAATTTTCTGATTACTCATGATCAAATTTTTTTCTAAGATAATACTTATAGTCAATTTAACTATAAGTGGTTTTGTTTTCTATTTAGTGTAAAACTTCATGAGGGTTGTTGTATGATACGTCTCCCCAGGTGCCAAATTAGTTGTTGGAAACGACTCTTGGTTAGGAGAATCCGGGAAATGTTGAGTTTCAAGGCAAAAACCGTAGCGATGGTTATAAACCACACCATTTTTTCCAGTAATAGTACCATCCAGGAAGTTACCTGAGTAAAACTGAATGCCTGGCTCTGTGGTATAAACATCCATTGCTCTTCCGCTATTGGGTTCGTAAGCAGTGGCTGCCAGCATCATCTCTTTTGGATCATCATTCAACACCCAACAGTGATCATAACCACCACCGTACGCTAATTGTTGATTATCCGCTGAGATCTCTGCTCCTATTTTTTTGCTTTGTGTAAAATCGAATGGTGTTCCAGCAACTGGTCTCAACTCGCCAGTTGGGATTAAAGTCTCATCTACAGGTATGAATTTATCTGCATTCAGCATGATTTCATGATCCAAAATATCAGATTTTGACCCATTCAGGTTAAAGTAGGAATGCTGAGTTAGGTTCACTACTGTGTTTTTATCAGTAGTAGCAGTGTAGTCAAACTCCAAAGTATTGTCATCACCTAAAGTGTACACAACTGTTACATCAAGATTTCCAGGATAACCTTCTTCCATATCTGGACTAGTTCTCTTGAATTCCAATGCAACTCCCTTTTCTGAAGGAACTTCTTTCACATTCCAGTTTACTTTATCAAAACCAGCAAGTCCACCATGAAGATGATTACCGATATTATTTACGGCTAAGTCATACTCCACACCATCAATGGTGAACTTACCTTTTGCAATTCGATTTCCATATCTACCGATTATCGCACCAAAGTAAGGAGTAGCCTCCAGGTAACCTTGTAGGTTGTCATATCCTAGCACGATATCATCCATATTACCATTTTTATCTGGCGTTTTGAACGATGTGATAATCCCACCGTAAGACATTACCTTGGCTTCTACTCCATTTGCATTAGTCATTGTGAACAATGTTACTTTTTCACCTGATGGCAATTCACCAAAAGGCTCACTGGTAATCGTTGCTTTCGCCATTTCTTGAGTAGTTTCTTCTTTTTCTTGTGACTTGGGAGCGCTACAACCTACAGTCATAGCGACGATTCCTGCCACGAGCAAAGAGTTGAAAATCGAATTTTTCATTGCTTTCATTTTTAGGGTTTAGAACAGGTGGTAATATACCTCATTCCATCGTAGGTTATCTTTGAAGCTTCTCACTTTCGTATCTCCATCGATTACCAATAATTCGATATCCGCCATGTCTGCGAAATCCTCAAAGAACTGTGTATTCAGCGCTCTACTGTACACTGTATGGTGAGCTCCTCCTCCTAATATCCATGTTTGCGCAGCTACTTCAAGGTTTGGTTTTGGATCCCAAAGCACTCTAGCTACAGGCAATTTTGGAAGGTCATGCTCCGGCTTCACTGCATCTACTTCGTTAAGCAACAATCTGAAACGGTTACCCATATCCATCATCGCTACGTTGATTGCAGCACCTGCACCAGAATCAAATACCAATCTTGCTGGATCTTCTTTACCTCCAATTCCTAATGGATGTACTTCACATCTTACTGGTCCTTCTGCAATAGTTGGACATATCTCCAACATGTGTGAACCAAGAACTCTTGAACGGCTACTTCTAAAGTCGTAGGTGTAATCCTCCATGAAAGAAGTACCACCATCCAAACCTTGAGCCATTACTTTAGAAGCGTATACCAATGCACTGGTTTTCCAGTCACCTTCACCTCCAAAACCGTATCCATCAGCCATCAAACGCTGAGTTGCAATACCCGGAAGCTGCTTCATACCATGAAGATCTTCGAATGTATCTGTGTAGGCTCCGAATCCACCTTCGGTTAAGAAAGCTCTCAAACCAAGTTCAATCCTTGCAGAGTCTCTCAAGGAAGATCCACTCAATACATCACTAGCGATTTGGTATTGATCTGAATAAACTTTGATCAAGTCCTCTACTTCAGCATCCGTGATTTGGTTTACATAAGCTACTACATCACCAATACCGTATGTATTTACCTGGAAGCCAAACTTCATTTGAGCTTCTACTTTATCTCCTTCTGTTACAGCAACCTGGCGCATGTTATCACCAATTCTAGCCAACTTCAGGTTTTGGAAGGCATGCCATCCAGCAGCTACCCTACTCCAGTTACCTAGTTGCTTTTGAGCCGCCTCGGTTTTCCAGTGACCAACGATCACTTTTCTATTCTTTCTCAAACGACTCACCATGAAACCAAACTCTCTACCTCCGTGTGCAGACTGGTTTTCATTCATGAAGTCCATGTCGATATCCGACCAAGGAATTTCGTCATTGTATTGTGTGTGGAAGTGAGCCATCGGTTTTCTCAATATCTGAAGACCTGAGATCCACATTTTTGCAGGAGAAAACGTGTGCATCCAAGCCACCATACCGATACACTGTGGTGCATTGTTTACTTCCTCACAAACTTTAAATATTTCGTCTGGAGTAGTAACTACTCCTTTGTATTTTACCTGCACTGGAAGATGCGCTGAAGCATCCAATGCTTTTGCAATTTCTTCTGAGTGACGGGCAACATTTCTAAGTGTCTCTTCACCGTAAAGGTGCTGACTTCCGGTTACAAACCAGATTTCGAAGTTCTTTAAATCAGTCATTTATGAATTAATTTTGCCCGTAATAGGCGTTTTTACCATGTTTTCTTTCGTAATGCTTGTTGATCAAAGCATCTTTTAGTCTTGGTGCATTTGGATTGATCTGCAAAGTCAGATAAGCCATTCTAGCCAGCTCTTCCAAAACCTTGCTGTTGTACACCGCCTTCGCAGCATTCTTACCCCAGGTAAAAGGACCATGATTTCCTAAAAGGACCATTTCCACTTCTTTGTAATTGATTCCTTTATCGCTGAAGCAATCCAGAATCTGCTGTCCCGTCACGTGCTCATAATCTCCTTGAATCAACTCATCACTCATTGGTGGAGCACAAGGAATATCTGCAGTCAAGTGATCCGCATGTGTGGTTCCAAAAATTGGAATATCAAGTTGGGCTTGAGCCCATGATACTGAGTAGGTAGCGTGTGTATGCGCAATCCCTCCAATCTCTGTCCATTCTTTGTACAAAAAAGCGTGTGTTTTGGTATCAGAAGAAGGACGCATGTTTCCTTCAATTACTTTGTTATCAAAATCAAGGATCACAATATCCTCAGGTTTCAATACTTCGTAAGGAACACCGCTTGGTTTGATCGCGAAAACACCTTTTTCACGATCCACGGCACTAACATTTCCAAAAGTGTAGATCACTAAATCAAGCTTTGGCAGCTCCATATTAGCTTCATAACACTCCTCTTTTAATGATTTATAACTAGACATTTCTTATCCTTTGTTATTGATGTTGTTTTCTACAAACTCACCAAGTAGTTCGTATTTCTTATAAATTCCTGCATATGTCTCTACCAATTCTGGTTGAGGCTCATAGGTTTTCTCAAAACCATTACCCATTGCTTTTACAGCCGATAACGTATCTGGATGAATCCCTGCAGCCACAGCTGCATACATCGCCGCACCTAGTGCTGGAGCTTGTTCCGATACTGCAACTTTGATTGGCATGTTTAGGACGTTAGCCAAAGTCTGCATGATAAAACCAGACTTCTTAGCCACTCCACCAATTCCAACAACTGAGTTAATCGTCACACCTTCTGACTGGAAGCGATCCACGATCTTTTTAGATCCAAAACAGATAGCCTCCACAAGCGCTCTGAAAATATGTGGAGCGGTAGTACCTAAGCTTAGATTCACAATCGCAGCTTTTAAGTTTTGATTGGCATCTGGAGTTCTTCTTCCATTT
>CAXEKM010000306.1:0-2225 GCA_963996645.1 uncultured Marinoscillum sp. | reverse complement strand
TGTACGGGAAAAATGGGAATTTGAAGAATACAACATTGGCGCAAAACTCTTCCCCCTTTACGAATTACCAAAAAACTTATCACAGCTAGAAAAGCTGAAAAACGAAGAAATAATAGTTCATTGCCAATCAGGTAAACGAAGCAATCAGGCTCGAAAATACCTGCAAAAAAATGGATTTATTAAAGTTCGTTCACTTTCTGGAGGCTTAAACGCCTTGCTCAATAACTAATGGCATTATTCTTGAGAATAGAGCATTATATGAAACAATTACTGTTGCTCGCATTTTCAACAATCACCTTCTTATCTACTGCACAAACCCCATGTGTAGATGGATATGCAGGCATATACCCATGTAATCAAGTGACTCTTTTGGCTCATTTGGAGCCTGATGAGATTGAGGCCGTTGAGCATAACTCCTACTGGCTAAATGATATCTGGGGATGGACAGATCCAGAAACCAACAAAGAGTATGCGTTAGTCGGCTTGAAAGACGGAGTAGCGTTTGTAGATGTATCAACCCCTACCGACCCGGTATTCATAGGAAAACTACCAGAACCAAAAACAGCCAATAATCGAAATTCCAGAGAAGACGAAGTACAACATGGCAAATCTACCTGGAGAGACATAAAAACGTACAACAACTATGCTTTCATAGTGAGTGACCTTAACTCAGCACATGGAATGCAGGTATTTGACCTAACGAAATTAAGAGGACTTGATGGTCAGAATCCTAAAGAGTTTGATCATGACTATCACTATGAGGAATTTGGATCCGCACACAATATTGTGATCAATGAATCAACAGGTTATGCCTTTGCAGTGGGCATCTCCTCTGGAGGAACAGGTTGCTCTGGTGGCTTACATATCATAGACATCAAAAATCCTTTAGAACCAACATTCGTCGGTTGTTTTGATGAGGATGGCTACACGCACGATGCACAATGTGTTACTTATCATGGATCAGACGTGGATTACATCAACAAACCGATCTGTTTCAACTCCAATGAAGACACTTTTACTATTGTGAATTTGGAAGACCCTAAAAATCCAGTGATGATCAGTAGAAATGGATATGAAAATGCCGTATACTCACATCAGGGATGGCTCACTCCAGATCACAAATTCTTTTTAATGAATGATGAACTGGATGAGAACTCATTTGGTCATAACGCCAAAACCTTAATATGGGACATTGAAGACCTTGACAATCCTGAACTAATTGGTTCGTATGTCAATAATGTTTCATCGATTGATCACAACCTGTACACCAATGACACTTTGGTTTTTGAGTCCAACTATTGGAGTGGATTAAGAGTATTGTCATCCGACAGTATTGGTTCTGGACAACTGGTAGAAGTGGCATCTTTTGATACCTATCCTCAAGGTGATGGCATTCACTTCGGAGGAACATGGAGTAATTATTCCTATTTCAAAAGTGGGACCATTGTGGTATCTGATATGAACAATGGCTTGTTCATTCTGAAATTAAGTCCTGAAGTAAATCCAATTACTCAAATGCCTACCTCACAAACTACCTGCTCAGGATCAGGTTATGAGTTTATCGTTGATACAAATGAAGAATTAAACTACCAATGGCAATCTTTTGATGGGTTCACCTATCAGGATATCAACGACAATGACTTTTACACTGGATCGAATGCAAATTCGCTTGTAGTTTCTCCAAATGAAACACTTGACAACTTACAATACCGATGTGTAGTCACAGACGAGATTGGCAATACCTATTATACTTATCTGGTTCATTATGAAGGAGAAACATATCCGCCAATTGCGGAATTTGAAGTCTCCGTAGATGAATCTGGAGTTGCGACTTTTACTAATAAATCGAGCGATGCTACTTCCTATCTTTGGGAGTTTGGTGATGGCACAACTTCTACGAATACCAACCCAGAGCATCTATTTGAATTTGGAGTTTTTGATGTTACACTCACTGCCTACAATGACTGTGGTTATGATATCATCTCACAGAAAACACACATTGTCACTGGTGTAGATGAAGAATCTAGAGACCTCAGATTATATCCAAACCCAGCTGATAATTATGTGAACATTTACTCCAAAGAAGCGGGTAAATTATCCGTCTATACTTTGGCCGGAGAATTAATTGAATCGTTTGACAAAACTTCTGGAATTGACTACTTCTCAATCAATCATTTAGCTGCTGGATCTTATATTATAAAAATCTCTACTTCATCAGGAACTGT
>CAXEKM010000305.1:0-1724 GCA_963996645.1 uncultured Marinoscillum sp. | reverse complement strand
TAGTAGATAGTTTCGTAGGACGACGAATACCCTGATTTTCATTACCTCTTTCGGTCAGTGACTTAAACATCACCTCACATATTTCTTTCTCACGCTTGTTTAATGAATCATAAGCCTCATTCGCATGTTGTGAAAGTGCTTCTCGTAGAGTACCAATTGCGTTGTAATGCCTTAAATCCATCAACTCGCCTATTTTCCTGGTATCTACCCAGTTGGACCAGGTACGCATCAAAGCGTGCTGAAGAATTGGCAATTGATCTGGATTATCTCCTACGTCATTCAATAGCTGCTGAGTCAAACGTGGAGCAATTTTACCTCCTCCTACCGCAACTGGACCTTCCACAGCCATTCTCTTTTGATCCCGTGTCATTTGCGGAATCAAATAGTGAGAATCATTAATCATCTGTGTGAGATCTGGAAATTTGGCACATTCTCCAATAAAATCAGATCTCATGGTCAAAGCAACATAGATCGGCTCATCGTATTGATGAATTGCTTCCAACAATAAATTGACGAAAGCAGAAGATTCATCCATATCAGAAGTTGCCGCTTCAAGCTTTCTGAATCGGAATAACTCTTCAAACTGGTCAATTACAACCAAGACGTTTTGGCCTTTTTCTGTTTTAAGTTGCTTTACTACCTCGACCAAACCAAGGGAGCTACTTCTTAATACAGTGCCAATAATTGTTTTTCTTATCAATTTGTCCTCATCAGACAAATCAGAAAATGTTCTATCCTTTATCAATAAGGCCTCTGCGAGGTTATCAATCGGTCCTCCACCGGGACGAGCAACAACCACTCTCCAGTTTGAACCAGCATCAGTCATAAAGCCTCCAAGTAAACTCGGAACCAATCCACAGTACATAAAAGACGACTTACCTGAACCCGATGCTCCTAGAATAGCAGCAAACCTGTTTTCAGCCAATTTTATTAGAACTTCATCACTTTGACCTTCCCGACCAAAGAATAAGTGACTCTCCTCTACACCAAAAGGTCTCAACCCTGGAAAAGGATTAATCAATTCAGAGATATCTACGATATCCTGATGCTCCGTAATATTTTGATTTTCTTCACTCATTACTTTTCTAGTTTGGTTAGAAATGGTTTGAGGTGTTCAGGTTTAAATCCTCCATTGTTGCCAAGAATCATGGCATTGTTCTTTTCGAAATGCTCCAAGTCTACTAGCTTGGGGCCATCGAAGTATATTGCTTTTGCGAGAAGCTTCTTATCTCGTCCAAAACCTGGTGCTTTTAACAAATCTTGAAGTTTAGTTTTGATCCAGGCTTCTTTTGCGTTTCCAAAATAAATGATGGATGCGTCGCATCTTCTGAGGTTTTCCTGGTGGATGTACCTAATATCCACCAAATCACCACTGTAGCTTGGGTAAACCACCTTGTATCCGGCGTTTTCTAAAAACTCTCGAAGCTGTTTAGCGTCTCTGATATCGCTTTTATCTTGAATCAAATAGATCATTTTAGCACCTGAGTTGTGCTCTCTTTCATACCCTGCGATTTCACGATGCTCTCTTCTAAACCGGCCTCCAGTTACAAGTTCTTCGCGAATAATACTTTTCAACTCTTGAAGTGGTATTTGCAATACCTCAGCCTCTTCCAATGCCGCTGCATCACTTTTGAGGTCCTCAATGAATATTTTTTGCCTTTCAGTTACGTTCTTTAAATCTGGAGATACCCAAATCAATCGGCTGAAAGCCTTCTCAACATCTG
>CAXEKM010000304.1:0-4414 GCA_963996645.1 uncultured Marinoscillum sp. | reverse complement strand
CTTTGGGCAGATGACAGTCGTATGGGGCATGTGGCCAACGGTCAGTTTTATCCAGTTGATAAAGCTCCTTTGATTGTTTCCTCAAAAGAAAATCTATTAGATAAAGTAAATCGGGAGTCACCGGCTCAGTTGACGATCAGCCAGCTATACGGTGAGGATAAGGAATTGTCTTTAGTGCCATTTTATCAAATTCACGAGGCCCGTTACATGATGTACTGGCCATATGTAGACAGTGCGGGATTGGAGTCACTGGTTGCTGAAACAGCGGCAAAAGAAGCCGAAAGAATGGCACTGAGAAAACTTACGGTTGATGTAGTTAGTCCTGGAGAGCAACAGCCAGAATCGGAACATGGTTTCAAAGGTGAAAACACCTGGATGGGTTATGGCAATGAGCGCTATTGGAGGTCTGGCTGGGGCTGGTTCTCATATACTATGACCAATAAGAATAAAAAAGCGAAGTATTTAAGAATCCAATTCGAGGCTGACAGTGAGAATGGTCTTGCTGTTATGATAAATGGTACACAAATTTCTGATATGGTTACTGAAGCTGGTTTGGGTGAAACCTATGTTGATCTGCCTTCTTCAGAATCAATAGAAGTTCGAATTCAAGGAATCCCAGATAAACACATGCCTCGTATATATGATGTGCGTTTGCTTTCTGAAAAGCAATAGTATGAGTATATTATTCTTGCTAGACTAGCTATTTTAATATCGTTCATGACGTTTAAATCATCCATATTCATAGCAGTAATGCTTTTGCTGCAGGTAACTGGTATCTGCCAATCTTCCAATCCCAGGTTTAAACACCTGACAATTGAGGATGGGTTACCACAGAATATGGTGGATTGTATGCTGCAAGATAGCCATGGCTTCCTATGGATGGGCACCTGGAATGGGCTCTGCAGATACAACGGCTATGATTTTGAGGTTTTCGATTCTCCAAATAGTGGTATTGATGATACATTCATTTATGCGTTAGCTGAAGATGCCTTTGGCAATGTTTGGATCGGAAATCGCGTGGGTTTAAGTATCTACACCAAAGAGCAGGGCAGGTTTAAAAACGTTGCTATACCAACTTTAAACGGACCGATAGAAGTTCGTGATTTTGCCAATTATGGAGATTCTACCATTATCATGGCGAGTGACAAAGGACTATCTTTCTTGTCTCCGGATAAGAGCGGAAACGTTTCTATTACCCGTCATTTGACGATGGGAAGTGAATTGCTGGGATCCATTGTTAATACGGTAACCGTTGATTCATGGCAAAACGTATGGATTGGAACAGACGAAGGATTGTATCTGCTTACCAATCAAGGCGATCTCAATCACTTCAATGTAGGTGATGAATCAGGACTTGCTTCCAATAAGGTATTGGCTGTATACGAGTCGAAGAATAAAGACATCTGGATAGGGACTGAGTTTGGGTTCTACCAGTATTTGAGTGATAGTCATACCTTTTTATCCAATTTTAATGATCCAAATGATTCTAAGTCATTGGTTCATAGTACAGTAATGGATATTCTCGAATTAGAGAATGGGCATTTGTTGCTGGCCACGTTAGGAGGTTTAAGTGTATTTAACCCGGATAAGCTAGATTTTTCGAACTACTCACATGATCCAAACATCGATCATAGTTTGAGCAATGACTTTGTGAATTGTTTGTTGAAAGATCGATCAGGAAATATCTGGATAGGAACAGAGCGTGGAGGTGTTGATTATTACAATACAAGTCAGAATCAGATAGAGCATTTTGAGCATTTGCCTGATAATGCAAATAGTCTTTCGGTTAGTACAATTAATAGCATTTACGAAGATGATAAGTACCTGTGGATTGGAACTGCTGGTGGAGGATTGAATCGCTATAATGCATCAACTGGACGGTACAAGCAATATCGTTTTAATCCAGGTTCCGCACAGGGATTGTCAAGTGATTTTGTTACATCAATTGTCCGAGATAGGAAAGGTATGCTTTGGGTTGGTACCTGGGGTTCAGGGTTGAATAAGCTTAATGACCAAACTGGTGAGTTTGAATTTTATCAGGCTCCTCCAGGGTTAATCAGTAGTTACATTTCATCGGTTATTGAAGATAAGAGAGGGGACTTATGGATAGGTACTTTGGGTGGAATATCAAGATACAACCTCAAGTCTCAGCAATTTGAAACTATATTTTCTGATCAGACATCCTACAAAATTACGAATGTTGGTTGTTTGCTTTTTGACAATGAGAACAGTCTCTGGGTAGGGTCTCGCTTCGGGTTGTACCATTTACAATCTCCAGATGGTTTTCAATCGAATATAAGTGTGAAGCACTACAGACATTCTGATGAAGATGCGGCGAGTCTAAGTGGAAATTATGTCATTTCCTTAAAACAAGCATCTGATGGCACTATTTGGGTTGGTACTTATGGTCAAGGCATCAACAAGTTAATTCAGCAAAATGATTCTGTATGGTTCGAGTCTTATGGACTTTCCAGTGGACTGAGCAATACAGTCATTTACACGATTGAAGAAGATAGACAGAAAAACCTCTGGTTATCTACAGATTATGGACTTTCTCGTTTCAACCCTGCGAATGGCACCATTCGGAATTACTTTCAAGCCGATGGATTTTTAAATAATCAATATTACTGGTCAGCAAGTTTTAAGAATAAGGAAGGGAAGCTATACTTCGGAGGAATGAATGGTTTGGATGCTTTTTTTCCTGAGTGGATACAACAAGATGTAAATGGTTCTGAAGTAACCATAACGAGCATTCAATTATTAAATGAACCTGTAAAGCCAGGTGAAGAATATAACGGAGTGGAGGTACTTGAGAAAAGTATCTATTCTGCAGAGTCGATTAATCTTTCATACAAAGAGAAAGTCTTGGGATTTGAGTTTTCCGCATTAAATTATCAAGAGCCTGGAATGGTTCGCTATGCCTACATTCTAGAGAATTTTGAGAAAGATTGGAATTACGTAGGGTCTAACCGTCGTTATGCAACCTATACCAATTTAAAGCCAGGAGACTATATTTTCAAGGTAAAGACATCTGTTGGTAATGGTGATTTTAATGGCCCTATTAGACAGATTGCCATTCATATTGATCCACCTTTTTGGGATACAATTTGGTTTCGGGCCATTAGTTTGATTGGACTCATACTGTTATTCTTTGGGTATGTAAGGTATCGTACCTATAACCTTAACAAGCAAAAGAGGCTTCTTGAAAATCAAGTGAAGGAACGTACTGAGCGAATCAATCAACAGAATGAGGCTTTATCCTATCAAGCCGTCCAGCTTCAGAGGAATAATGATGATTTGGAAACCAAGCAAAAGTTGATTGAAGGTCAAAATCAACAATTAGAAAATCAAAATAAGGAAATCCTAACTCAGCGCGATGAAGTGATCAAACTAAACGACAAGCTCAAGTTGGTGAGTCAATTGAAGCTAAGCTTTTTCACCAATATAAGCCATGAGTTTAGAACTCCATTAACGTTAATTATTGGTCCAATAGAAAAACTACTTCGAGACAGAGGATTAACCAATGAAACACGCTCCACTTTGGAAATTATGAATCGAAATGCGCAGCGTTTGTTGCATTTGATTAATCAGATCATGGATTTCCGTAAGATTGAAAAGGGTAGGATGGAGTTAAAAGTGGCTAAAGGAAATATCAAATCATTTTGTAAGAACGTATTTGCAGCTTTTGAACCCCTAGCTCAAACCAAATCCATTGAGTATACTTTCGAAGAACATGAGGTGCCAACTGAGGTATGGTTTGACGCACAAAAGATTGAAAATGTGTTATACAATTTGCTGTCTAATGCTTTCAAATACACTCCAAATAATGGTAAAGTCAAGCTGATAGTCAGTGGTCTTTCAGCAAAAAGGGCACGATTGTCAGTGCCAGCGGATTCCGAAGGAGTAAATGGGCCGATTTTAAGCATTAAGGTGGTGGATACTGGAATGGGTATTAGTGAAGAGAACTTACCATTAGTGTTCAAACGATTTTATAGAATAGAGTCTGAAGAAGCTTTTAAAATTAGTGGATCTGGAATAGGCCTTGCTTTGACAGAGGAGTTGATCAAAACACATCATGGAGAAATTTATGTAGAAAGTGTTTTGAAAGAAGGCTCAACCTTCGAAGTACAATTCCCTTGTTTGGAAAATGCCTACAGTTCTTCGGAGTTAACCGAATTTCATGAGGAAGGAATCAATATACATGAACAAGTTGCTGTGTTGAATAACGAGTTTTTGGTTTCTGAGGATGGAGATTTTGAATTTGCTGAGGAGCTGGCAACCATCGATGATGCGGATAAACAGACCTTATTGGTGGTAGAGGATAATAAGGATCTGAGAAAGTTCATGGCACATCGATTAAGAGAAAAGTTCAATGTTGTGGAGGCTGAAGATGGTGCTGTAGGATTAAAAGCAG
>CAXEKM010000303.1:0-4303 GCA_963996645.1 uncultured Marinoscillum sp. | reverse complement strand
CCTGATTCTGAGACACCTCCTGGTCACTGGTTTACCATACTAAACACCGTCAATGATCATCCTGATCTGATTAGGAAATTTGAAGGTGAAGGTGAAGAATTATCCAAACTTGAATGGGATATCAAATCCTACTTCTTACTCGGAGGAGCAATGCATGACGTTGCAGTAAGCGTTTGGAGTATAAAAGGCTATTATGATTATGTGCGTCCCATTACTGCTATCCGCTACATGGCTACCTTGGGGCAGTCAACCGATTCGGATAAGAACAACTTCCATCCGCACGGCATTCAGTTAATTCAAGGACTGATAGAAGAAGTAAATGAATTAGACCCATTAGCTGGGGCAAATGGAGAACATGCTGGGAAAATTAAGGTTAAGGCTTGGCGCGGACACGATCTGATTTCTGATGCAACAACAGATGAAGCTGGAGTTGGATGGATTTTAGCTGAAAATTGGTGGCCATATCAAAGGCCGAGTTTTGTAACACCTCCATTCGCTGGTTATATTTCTGGTCATTCTACGTTCTCAAGTGCGGCAGCAACTGTTCTTACCCAATTAACTGGTGATCCATTTTTTCCTGGAGGAATTGGCGAGTTTATTGCCAAAAAGAATGATTTTCTAGTTTTTGAGAAAGGACCAAGTGTAGATGTTCATCTCCAATGGGCTACTTACTACGATGCAGCTGATCAATGTAGTCTTTCTAGAATTTGGGGAGGAATACATCCTCCAATGGATGATATAAGAGGACGAATTTTAGGAAGAAAACTCGGCGCTCAGTCATTTAATTTGGCTGAACTCTATTTCGCAAACACCCTAGTGACTAACGCCAAATTCAAATCATCTGATTGGTTAGCTTATCCAAACCCAGTTTCAAAAGATGGAATAATTACTATTGAAACCGACAATCAACATCACGGTTTAGAACTTTATAACTCAGTTGGGCAACTGATTTATAGATCTAAAGAATCAGTTAAGTCTTTAGACCTAAAGTCAATAGACATAGAACCTGGAGTTTATCTTTTAAGATCTAATGAGCAGCATGCTCGATCTCAACGCATTATCGTTCAAGATTGAGTTTTTAGTTCTTGATTTGCTTTACTCCTTTTGTGGTTGGAACGATTTCTTTCATCGTTCCATCTTCATTGAAGTAAGCATAATCTACACATACTGATCTTCGGAATTCGCCTCCTCCTTCGAGAGCTGCATTGTGATAGATAAAATACCAGTCACCTTTAAACTCTACCACAGCCTGGTGATTTGTTGGTGAATTAGGCACTTCATCAAACAATCTTCCTTTGTATTCCCATGGACCAGCTGGACTCGCTGACATTGCATAGTCAATTACTTCAGGGAATTTCGCTGAAAAAGAAAGGTAATAGGTATCATTTCTCTTATATGCATAAGGTCCTTCTGTGAATGATGGCACATCAATTACTTCGATATCACCATCAAGTTCAATCATATTTGGCTTCAGTTTTGCATATTTCAACACGGTATTCCCCCAATACAAATGTGCGCTACCATCATCATCTATTAATACCGCTGGATCAATGTCATCCCAAAAAATATCTGACTGCTTCGTGATGTCATTAGTAATCAAAGCAGAGCCAATGGCATCAGTATACGGTCCCAAAATATGATCCGCCACAGCTACTCCAATCGCTTTGCCAGGAATAGTGGCATGTTCTACCGTAACAAACCAGTAAAACTTCCCGTCCTTTTCCACAACATGAGCTGCCCAGGCATCAGACTTAGCCCATTTAAAAACATCCACAGTTAAGCGTGGACCATGACTACTCCAATTCAGCATGTCTGTAGTGGAATAGACCAACCAATCATTCATCACAAAACCTTCCTTACCAGCTTCTTGCTCGTCATGTCCCATGAAGACAAATAATGTGTCATTATGCACCCACGCAGCAGGATCCGCAGTATACTTATCGGCAATTATTGGATTGCCAGCATAAACATCTGCTATCACCTCGTTTTGAGTTTCTTCTGATTTAGTAGCCTTTTGGCAATTGGTGAAAATCCCTAAGGCTATCATTAAAACCGAACTACTTTTTAGAATTGATTTCATCATGGATTGATTTCATTTTTGTCAACTACTGGCCAGCCATTTTTATCCCAATTCATATTCAGGATTTTCAGTTTGGAATGACCTCCATCTTTCACATCATAGGCATGCACTACCAAATAGTCCTTGTCATCAAATGTATAAGCACTGTTGTGACCTATTCCAGCCCAATTCTTATCTCCTTCAATTACTAAAGAACCTCCTCCCAGTTCCATTCTCACCCCCTCTTTATCATAGTATGGACCTTTGATATCTGTAGAGCGACCAACGACTACTTTATAGGTACTATTCTCTCCACGACAACAATAATCCCACGAGACAAAAAGATAGTACATGGTATCCTTTTTGAAAATGAAAGGGGCTTCAATCGCACCATCTCCGGGATTATTATCCAGCAATGAATCCGATCTATTTCGTTTAGCCAATGTTAGCCACTCTTGAGGCTCTGCAATCTTATCTCTATCGGGCACTAGTTTGACCATTTTGATACCTCCCCAGAACGATCCAAAATTTAACCATGGATAACCATCCTCATCTACAATCAAATTAGGGTCGATCGCATTCCAAAAATCTCGATAAGGAACAGACTGAACGACTTTGCCATGATCCTCCCATTTGAAATCTGGACTATTAGGATCTAAAGTTTTGTTTGTTACTAGCCCAATGGCTGAAGTATTCTTGGCAAACGCAGAAACACTATAGTACAGATAATACTGTCCATCGTAATAAGAAATATCTGGAGCCCACATGTGTCCAGCGAATCCTGGCACTACTTCCTGAGTCCACTCAGGTGGTTTACGACCAAAAATTGATTCTTCTTTGTTCCAGGATTTCATATCCTTAGAAGACCAAACTGAAATTCCCCAGCCTGTACAAAAAAGATAATAAGTATCTCCCTCTTTAATCATTACAGGATCATGAACACTTATATCTGTTTCTTGTGCGAAAGATGTCCCAACAAGAAACATCAATAAAATCAACAATATATTTTTCATAGTACGTATGGTCAAATCACCCAAAATGATTGATCGGCATCCAGGAAGATGCTATGCTAAAAATTGAGAGATGGTGACTAGCACCATCTCTTATACTATTTACAGTTACCTATTTTTTTAGGCAATGCGTATTATTTGATATTCAAAACAACTACTGAGAATGCTGGAAGCTTCACAGTAATGGTATTTCCTTTTTTCTTAAATCCTTTGAACTCTGTTGGAACAATGTTGTCTGGATTTTCGAATGAATTGTAATCTTGCAATTTGTCAGATGTTAAAATCTGACCAGTCAGTTTGCCATCTGCAGCAATTTCTAAAGTGATCTCATGAGCTTTTTCTGGATGAATGTTCACCAACGAAATGTTTGTTTCACCTGCTTTTGTAGTAGAGGCAGATGCAGAAATTGCAGGTAATTTGTTTTCACCTTCTTCAAAGTATAGCATGTCTGAGATCTCAACAGGCAACATGGTCGCATCCTGATGTACATTGTACATTTTCATCACATGATACGTAGGAGTCAGAATCATCTTCTCTTCATCCGTCAGAATTACAGCTTGCAACACATTGATGGTCTGCGCTAAATTGGCCATTCTAACTCTGTCTGCATGGTTGTGGAAGATGTTTAGCGTAATCCCTGCAATCATTGCATCACGCATTGTATTTTGTTGATAAAGAGCTGATTGACCTTCAGGTGTTTCATACCATCCACCCCACTCATCTACAATCAAATCGATCTTCTTCTCAGGATCATACTTGTCCATGATGGCACTGTGTTTCGTTACCAACTCTTCCATGTCAATGGCATCTTTCATCGTCTCGAAATATTGGTTTCTATTGAAATCAATATCCGATCCTTTGTTATCCCACTCGATAACCGCGTAGTTATGCAAAGCCACTCCTTCGATCATATTGTTTGGAATGTCTCTCATCAATACTTCAGTCCAATTAAAATCCCATTCGTTTGCACCAGAAGCAATTCTGAACATTCCTCCGCTATTGTTCCAGTCAGTTAGAAATGTTGCATACTGTCTGTACAGGTTGGCATAAAACTCTGGAGTCATGTTACCACCACAGCCCCACATTTCATTACCAACACCCCAGTACTTTACATTCCAAGGTTCTTTTCTTCCGTTCTTGATTCTAAGATCAGCCATTGGGCTACCTTCAGCATGGTTTACGTACTGTACCCAATCCGCAAGCTCTTTCACTAAACCACTGCCTACATTACCTG
>CAXEKM010000302.1:0-3067 GCA_963996645.1 uncultured Marinoscillum sp. | reverse complement strand
TTCAATCTAGAGCTACAGGTCAGCCCACGAAAGGAAACGTGCAGCTAACTCATCATATCACTGAAGCATGTATCGGCGTAGCAGAAAGCCACTTGGCAGGTGGTACATGGGTTAATTTACCTCTTTTAGACCGTGATCTATATATTTTTCATGTTTAGACAATACTTCACGCCACATAATGGTCTTTTCATTTGTATGGTAACTGTGCCTTTCGTTATCCAGCAGCGTGATACTGTAGACATTAGCTTTAGTAGAGTAATCTGTCATATTGGCATTTGCTGCGAAATAGCCAAGAACAAGTCAATATATATTGGAGCAAATAAGGATTTTAGATTCGATAGTTGGTTGTCAGTCCTAATTGACATCCTGTGGCGATTAAACTTAAAAGCTCGTGCCTATTGATTGGTGGTGGTTTTGATTTCAGTAGAGCAGCTTTGCAAAAAAATTGGCTACACGAACTTGCTGGAAAATATCAATCTTTCACTACCCAGCCGACAAGTAGCGGTTATTTTTGGTCCAAACGGAGTAGGAAAAAGTACATTACTCAAAATTATTTCCACTCTTGAACCATTGACCAATGGCCAAATTCTTTATCGTGGCCAATCGGTATATAAACAACTGAGCAAATTCCGTCAAGCAATCGGCTTGGTAATGCATGAACCCCTAGCATATCCCAACTTAACAGCTAGAGAGAACTTAAAGTTCTTGGGTAACCTCTACAGAACAAAAGACCTCGAACAAAGAGTTGACAACTTGCTATCAGAGTTTGGCTTAAGCGATCAGGCTGATCGACCAATCTGTCATTTCTCGCGTGGTATGATGCAGAAATTCATGATTGCGAAAGCACTCCTGAACGACCCGCACACCCTACTTTTAGACGAACCATTTTCTGGGCTTGATCAAGTATCTATCAGTGTGCTACTTGATCGAATTGAAGAACTTCGGTCATCAGGAAAATCAATTTTGATGACGACGCACAACTTGGGTTTGGGCTACTCAGCTGGATCAAAATTTTATGCATTAGCCCACAAACATCTAGTTCATTTGGGTGATAAACTTACCCACAAACTACCAAAAATCGAAATAGCCTACCGAAGTTTAGTTACGCCAATTATTCCACTTTCCCATTCAGAATGATTCCAGCACCACCAGCGATCCAAATCTGGTGGCGAGATTCTGTTTGGTGTATGGCAATGGATCGGAGTGCTGTGGCACGTCCACCTGATTGCGTCTCCCAAGTTTGACCACCATCTGTAGTGTACAAGATGACATGAGCAAAAATATCACCACCGACAGCCCAACCACGTTGACCATCGACAAATAAAATGTCGTGCAAATCATCATAGGCGTCTGTTTCCTGCTGACTCCAAGTTTTTCCACCGTCGATTGTGTTCAGAACCAGTCCTTCTTGACCTGAAATCCAACCGAGTTCTGGCGTACTGAAGTAAATGGAATAGAGATTGTGATCAATTTCATCAAGTACCACTTTTTCCCAATTCTGACCAGAATCAATTGTATGCATAACTGTGCCAAAAGATCCAACAATCCAACCTTCATTTGGAGAAACAAAAAATACATCTTCTAGGTTAGTGCGTTTTTCTCCTACTCTTACTCGCTCCGACTCACCAGCCCATGACTTGCCGCCATCTACACTTTTTAGTACTGTACTATTTTCTCCGACCATAAACCCGATCTGATCAGTCACCATCCAGGTTTTTGTGATTCTCCGGCGGTTTTCAACTTGTGGTGCTTGCCAAGAAACACCACCATCATGAGTCATGAGAATCATGCCACCGGTACCCGTCATGAAACCCGTTTTGTCGTCACTAAAATATACGTTCCACAAGTCTCCTATCCGTTCCTGTTTCAAATCTATATTTTCCCAGCTTTTTCCTCCATCCGTGGTGTGTAATGCTAATCCTTGTAGTCCGACAGCCCAGCCATTGTTATGGTCAATAAAATGAACAGCTTTGAGATCTCCTTGTATTCCATCGTTTCGGTCAAAGTCGTCTTGTCGAGTAACATTCCACTCTTGAGATGAAGCAATTGATATTACTAAAACACTAAGTAACACCAATAAGTTAGTAAATTTCAATTTTTTCACGTGCTATCTGGCTCCTATTAGATTACGAGGTTTCATGATGAAGGTAGTCTAACAGAGCTTCAGTTATTCATCAAATAAAAACGAAACTCGTTAACAATCTAAGGTTGATTGTTACATTTCCAGTTTTTTGCTAAAATTGTGTTGCTAAATATTTGCTAAGCACAATCGATATGGAACCTACGCGCATAATTTTTGAGAAAAATCCTGTTAGCTTTCGTGGAGTATTTGTCGGCTTAATTTGCGTCATCCTAATTTGCTCAATCGAAGCATACAACGATTACTACGTCAATAACACTTGGCTGGCAGCTCACCATTTTCCAATCGTAGCTGTTTTTTTGATTGGTCGGTGGATGCATGAATCGAGTGTGAGAGAGATGAAGGAATTCAAAGAAGAAGAAGAAGCGGAAAAGAAGAGGAAGATAAAATATTTAAAAGAGAGAAAGAAAATAGCAGAGGAAAAGGAAAATGAGATAAAAGAAACCGAAGAAAGGCACCGAAGAAACCAAGAAGAAGCATATACTTATTTCCAAAAAGGAGGACTTACTAATCTTAAGAAGGCCTTGAAAATATATAACTATTATGAAGGGTACGATGCAAGAATAAGAGAGATCAAAATAGAGATAGGAAAAGAAAAAGAAAGACTTTTAGATTTTAAAGGAGCACTTACAGATTTTGAAGAACTTGAATTGTATGAGGATGCAAAGCGTATTCGCCAGAAAATGCAAGATGAAGGAAAAGTCGACCAGACGGTTGTTCACGGTGACTACATCGATGACCGCGATACTATCGTCAAGGACAGTGTGATTAGCAAATCTAATATTGGTGGTGGCTCTTCCAAGATGCAGGAACTGGAGAAACTGACAGAAACTGTAGATTGGAAAAGGATCATTGGACATGTGCGAAACGTGTTATGACACATGGACATAAGGGAATAGGAATCACTCAAGTTCGGAAATGATATAA
>CAXEKM010000301.1:0-2822 GCA_963996645.1 uncultured Marinoscillum sp. | reverse complement strand
TAACAATCGTGGTTGTGGTGGTTATGGCAAAGTGTTCAATCACCTGGACGATCAAAACCATGGAGACAAAGATTTGAAAGACTGTGTAGCAGGCAAAGACTTCCTGGCATCTACAGGAGTTATTGACATGGAGAAAGTGGGGATCATTGGTGGATCTTATGGTGGTTACATGACCATGGCGGCATTGACTTTTGAACCAGAAGCTTTTGAAGTGGGTGTCAATATCTTTGGTGTGACTAACTGGTTACGAACATTAAAATCAATTCCTCCGTACTGGGAAAGCTTCCGAAAGGCTTTGTATGATGAGATGGGTGATCCTACCACAGCTGATTCTGTAAGACTATATGAGATCTCTCCTCTATTCCATACGGAGAATGTCACCAAGCCTCTGATGGTACTTCAAGGAGCTAATGACGTCCGTGTGCTTCAGGTAGAATCTGATGAGATCGTGGAAGGGGTTAAATCTAACGGAGTTCCTGTAGAATATGTAGTCTTTGATGATGAAGGTCATGGATTCCGTAAAAAAGAAAACGAGATCAAAGGGTATGGCCAGATCAAGGAGTTTTTGGATCAGTATTTAAAAGGTGAAACCGAAACGCCTACGGAGTAAGTGTCCTTTTAATTTTCTTTGGTTAAGAGTTAAACTCATTAAATCCATAAAAGAGTCAATCTGAATTTATTTCAGAATCTTTAATCTGGCTGAAAAATGATTGGAGATCCAGAATCAAGTTAAGGATCTCCAATCATTTTTTGAGTTTAACTCTTAACTTTTTTCTTTAGAATCAACGAGCCAATGAGCGCGACTACTAATCCAACCGGCAGCACTTCACTGTAAGTAATCAATACTACAAAAGCTGGGTTTTCATACATAGTAGCCAGCTGAGTGATTTGTTCCCTTTTAGCCTCTATTTCATCCGGAGTTGATCCATTACTCATGCATTGATTCATCACACAAGTACTGTATTGATCTATAAAATCCGGTACGAATAAGTAGTAGACAAACAGCCAAACGATCACGTAGAAAGTTGAGCCCAGTAATGCAATGAGAGCTCCTGTTTTGAAGGCTTTCCCAAAAGAAATGTATCCATCTAATTCTTTGTTTCGATAGTTACGAATGCCAAAAAATGTAAGCGAAAAGACAATGACCATTGCAGCATAGCCGAGAAGATCATTAGTTTGTAGATTCTCTTTGGTATACATCAGGTAAATCATATAAATCATGTTACCTGATAGTAGTAGTGCGAGAATAGATCCAAAAATGAAGATGTTCTTTTTCATAGCGTTTTGTTTTTGGCAAACGTATTCTACAGCATAATTCTGGAGTTCATACTAAAGTACCAAAAGCCTAAAATAGCTTAAAACCCTACTTTAGTACTATGGCTTAGGGAAGGATTTTCAAGCGTCGGGCTTTCTCAATGGCCTGCGTTCTGCTTTTCACATGCATTTTTACTAGCAAGTTGGACACATGTGTTTTGATGGTGCTGATGGATAAACATAAGCGATCAGCTATCTCGGCATTACTCGCTCCTTTGACAAGTAATTCAAGCACCTCATACTCCCTATTCGTTAGATCTAATTGAGCCAGAGCTTGTTCATCCTGCACAAATTCGGTTGTAAACACTTCTTTCTCTACTACAACTGTCTTCACCTTCCCTTTTGCCAATTGCATGGCAATCCAAACACCCAGCGCCGTAAAAAGTAATGCAATGAGACCTGTATAGATTTCAGTTGAGTGATCTTCAATCAGGTATTTCCACTGAATCCACTTCAAGGCAAAGATCAGAAGCGCCATGAGTAAGGCATAAAGAGCGGTATGTTTTAGCTGTTTGATCTGAGCAGTCATATTTTCAGCTAAAATAATGGGAGTCGCTTATAAATGGAAATGGCTGAGTTCGCACCCAGCCATTTCTCCCAACCAGCTATAGCATCTCACGATGCGTTAGACAAAGGTTGTTATAAAATCAACACAAGAACATACCGCGAAAACGGTATATTTAAAAAAATTAAGAATTTCCGTAAAGGTTAGATTCCCCTCCATCTATGGCAATAGTTTGTCCACTTACATAGCCGTTCTCTTCACTTAATAAGTAAGTCACTAAATTTCCAACATCTTTTGGGTCTCCCAAATGTCTTGTAGGGTTGCGCTGTGCATATTCCGCTTCTGCGGCTTTAGGGTCATCTGGATTCACTTGTTTGAATGCTTCTGCTACCATTGGTGTAAGTATAGCGCCAGGAGCAATCGCATTGGTCAAAATACCATCTTTCCCATATTCAATCGCCGCATTTTTGGTCATACCTGACACGGCATGCTTACTAGCTACATAGGCAGTTTGATTGACTACACCTCTGATACCACCCACTGAAGCAACATTGACAATTCTACCGAATCCTTGCTCTTGCATGTGTGGAATTACATATCGCAAGCCATAATAAACGCCCATAAGGTTGATGTCTATTACCTTTTTGAATACGTCCAAATCGTATTCAGTCATCGGAGCTTGACGCCCTTCAATTCCCGCATTGTTGTAGAACCCATCTATTCTTCCAAATTTTTCGATGGTCTTATTCACATAATTCTTGACAGCCTCTTCGCTAGATACATCGGCTACCACTGTTAAGGTTTCCAATCCATCAAATTCCTTCGTAAGTGAAGCTTCAGCTTCTTTTAGTTTCTCCTCATTGTAATCAACTAATACTAACTTCGCACCTTTTGCAGCCAAACTCTGTGCTGCAGCATAGCCAAGTCCCATGGCTCCTCCTGTGATTATTACTACATTATCTTTCATGATCTTTTTTATTAGTATGTATATACATACAACCTT
>CAXEKM010000300.1:0-2618 GCA_963996645.1 uncultured Marinoscillum sp. | reverse complement strand
TTTTTAAGAATAATTCTGGTGTCATCAATTACCTGTTTCAAGAGAGTATCCACACGATCAGGAGAACCTATTATCCTGGAAAGACTTCTGTCATCATGTATGTTCTTATCCAGCATCATACGAACGGCAAACAATACCGTACTTACACTATCATGAACTTCACGACTTATTGTTTTCTTCTCGTTTTCCTCAAATGCTTTTCGTCGCTGTTCAGAAATTTTCAATTCCAATAGTGTTTCTTTCAATCGAGAATTGGAACGCACTAAATCCTCACTTTTCGAAATGATTTCTTTATGCTGTTGGCGGATTTGCTCTGTTTGTTTGTTGACCTGTTCGTTCAGATAGGTACGCTGCTTTTTAAAAAAATTAATGCGTACTCTCACGAAGAACCAAACAATTACTACCAGCAAAATGACAATAATGGCCTGAACCCATACTTTTTGCCACCAGTAATGAGCAATATCGAATTTATAATTTGCTGGCTGACTCCAATCAAGTCCATTAGTAGAAACCCGAACTTCAAAGACGTGATTTCCAGGCCCTAGGTGATTATAGATAGCTTTGGTGTTATTTCCCATCAATGTCCATTCAGACCTACCATCAAGTCTACATGCATATTGTCTTTCATCACCAGCACCAAAAGTCATGTCTGAATAATGAAAAGATACGCTTTCGAACTCCTGACTAAACTCTAAATCCTGATCAAAATCATCAGCTTTCACGCCGCCTTTTCCCGCCGAAATCAGAGACTGATTATCCACTAATACATCCGTAATTCTGATAGTCAAATCATCAACTCTATGTGTCAGTGAATCGGGATGAAAAATAGTCAGACCATAGGCTCCTCCAACATATATTTCACCAGTCTCAGACAGTTGATGCATACATCGTCTTATAAATGGAATCGTATTGATTCCACTGCGTTGATCAAAGTTTTGGAAAGTCTCAGTGATCGGATCGAATCGACTTAAACCTTGATGGGTTGCCAACCAAATTTCACCATCGCCAGTCTCTAATATGGATACAACAGTATTGTCAAGTAATCCATCCTGGACGGAAAATTTTTTAAAACCATCTATTTCTGGCACGTATTTATTAAATCCATTTTCAGTTCCGATATATAAAGTTCCGTCAGTAGTTTCAATCATAGAATAGATATAGTTACTACTGATACTCAAACTATCATCTGGGTCGACACGGTAAGCCAATTGCTTATCATCCACGTACCTTGCAAGGCCATTTCTAGTTGTGCCTACCCATATGCTTCCATCTGCTGTTTGTATACTAACATAGATATCTGAAATATCAATAGACTGGTCCTTTGGCTTGTTTACATATTTTATGACTGTATCTCCAAGGATTCTACTCAGACCGCCACGAGCATCCGTACTCACCAAAAGAGTTCCATCATTAAGCTGATAAAAGTTGTTGATAAAGAAATCTTTATAATTGATGTTAGGCCATTTAGAATAATCATGTAGCTGGACACCGTCATACTTATATAAACCTACATCTGTACTTCCACCGATCCAGATGTTTTGATCTCGATCTTTGTACAATTGGTAAATCAATCCTATGTCCTTCAGTTGCGGATATAGCTTTGACGAAGCAGTTACTTTTTTTTGATCATTAATGATATACAAACCAGACCTGGTAGAAGCCCAAATATTCCCATGTGCATCTTCTATGATGCTGGTAGCTATTTCCTGACCTAGGTCTCCTAATCCTTTATCAAATTGATTGATATTCGTAAAACTGGACTGTTGCACTTTGGTGATCCCTCCAGCAAATGTTCCTAAAATCAAATCACCATTTCTATCTATAATACTTGCCTCAATAAAATCAGAGCCTAAACTATTTCTTTCAGATGATGAATATCTGTAGGTTCTGAAGATTCCGTTTTCCAACAAGGTTAAACCACCTCCCCAGGTGCCAATCCAAAGCTTTTCATCTTGAGTACTTATTGAAAGCACATTGTTATCTTCCAGGGCGCCATTGCCCACATGGAAATGTTCAAACCCTCCATCCTTATATCTAAATAGGCCATCACCCCAACTTCCGACCCAAAGTGTCCCATCGCTGGATTTTTCAATGGTTCGAGCAATTGAACTGTTATAACCCGATTCATCTTGAGCTATGCGATGCACTGTGTCATCTTTCAAGTAGCAGAGCCCTCCACCCCAGGTACCTATCCAAAGAGTGGCCGACTCGTCATCGTAGTATAAGTCAACTACATTATCGCTTGGCAGCGAATTGATATCGTCTGGATTGTATCTTAATTGGGTGAAATTTCCGTCTTTATAGATATTGATTCCACCACCCCAGGAGGCCATATACAAACTTCCATCTGCCATTTCTATGATGTGCTCAATCGTATTGGAAGATAACCCCTCGCCTGTATCAATATTCATGACATCAAAACCTCCATTTTCAGTCATTTTTGCTACTCCACCGCCATCGGTCCCTATCCATAATTGACCTTTGGAATCATAAAATATGCTACGTATATCAGCGAATGGTAATGATTGTTCATTTCCGGCTTGATGACTAAAGGAAATAAAGCGATTCCCATCAAAACGCTGCAAATGAGTACCTGCTCCTATCCAGATATAGCCACG
>CAXEKM010000299.1:0-3486 GCA_963996645.1 uncultured Marinoscillum sp. | reverse complement strand
TAATTGATAAAACACCGGTCTCGTTAGTAGCCCACTCAGCTACTTTTATTACACCCTCTGCAAAAACTTTTCTGTCATGCGCAATGTGTTTGATCTCGATGGATTCCAAAGGAGAATCGTAATGCACCGAATGTGTGCCTGGAACTTCTCCTTCACGGATGGAGGCGATGCCTATTTTAGATGTGTCTTCAGTTAGTTCATTTACCCAACTCTTTTTAGCGGAGTTGTTATCCATAATTCCTTCTGCAAGTGTGATGGCTGTACCAGAAGGTGCATCTTTTTTATGAATGTGATGGATTTCTTCCATCTTCACTTCAAATCCTTCTAGTTGAGCCATTTTCTTAGCAAGCCATTCGTTTAGCTCAAAGAACAGATTCACTCCAATGCTAAAGTTGGAAGCATACAAGAATGTTCCTTTTTTATCATTGCACAACTTCACCACTTCATCATACTTGTCCAACCATCCGGTGGTTCCTGCAAGTGTCTTTACACCATTGCTAAGAAGTGTGATGATATTATTGTATGCGGAATCAGGTTGAGAAAACTCAATAGCTATGTCTGTGTTGACAGGAGAAATAGAATGGATATCATCCTGATTGTTCTGATCAATCACATAGCTAATCTCGTGACCTCTTGATTTTCCTATTGCTTCGATGGATTTACCCATCTTGCCATATCCTATAAGTGCTATTCGCATTATTTCAGTCTTAGTGAAACAGAAAGTCCAACTGCTTGCGAAAATAATGGAGTTGGTTGAATAGAAGGGGATACTTTCATGGAAAGGTTCTCATTGATGTCAAATTCATGCAAATGGGCAGAAACGTGGGCATCAACAATGTTTAATAAGTAAAATGCTCCAGCAATAATAATCAGCATGTCTCTGTTGCGTCTGAATGCATCTCTATTTCGTTGCAATGCATCAGAAGTAAACCGATTAGCATATGGGTTTTCAGTTAATGAGTTACCATCAACTTCTGCAATTAATGCATTTCTAAATTCATGATAGATGCGATGATTGTAATTGATATAATGACCAATTAGAAGCCCGCCACCGTAAATGTTTGGAATTTTCCAATACTGATTGTTGTAAGCCTGACCAAGACCTGGAAGAACCGCAGAGAAAATAGCTGCTTTGTTGGGGTCAAGCTGAGAATACGTTTCTATGGTTTCGATATCCTCCCGGTTAAGAAAAATGGAATCTGATTGATTGATTTGTCCGGAAGAAAATAGGGGAAGGGTCATGACGAATAGTATCGCCATGACTCTTAATGTTTTATTAAAGCTGGAGAAGCTCAAGAATTCGCTCAAGTTCTTCGGCTGAAACGAAAGGAATCTTGATTTCACCTTTGTTGTTTTTATCTGCTTTGATCTTAATACTTGTCCCAAAGTGCGACGTTAATTTTTTCTGCAAGTTAGTAATCTCCGGGTTAACTTCTTCCTTTGGTTGTGGAGCTTCTTTCTTCTTGCCAAGGTCTCTTACCAATTCCTCAACTTTTCGCACAGAAAGTCCCTCCGCAATGATTTTTTTGAAGATGTCCAGTTGCTGATCAATATTCTCAATATTGATGATCGCTCTGGCATGTCCCATTGATAACTGACCGTCTCTAAGTGCAATCTGAATATCAGGAGGCAATTTCAACAAACGTAGGTAATTGTTAACAGTTGTTCTGTTTTTGCCAACACGATCTCCTAATTGCTCTTGCTTTAGGTCACATTCTGAAAGTAAACGTTGATAACTCAACGCTATTTCAATCGCATTAAGATTTTCTCTCTGAATGTTCTCAATCAACGCCATTTCCAGCATTTGCTGGTCATCGGCTGTTCTGATATAAGCAGGGATCATCTCCAGGCCTGCACGCTTACTTGCTTGAAGTCTACGTTCCCCAGAGATTAATTGAAACTCTTTATCGTTTAGTGCTCTAACCGTGATCGGCTGAATGATGCCTTGTACACGGATCGATTCTGCAAGTTCTTCTAAAGCTTGCTCATTGAAATCCGTTCTAGGCTGAAAAGGGTTAACCTCTATCGCAGAAATAGGAATTTCATTGATGGCACCTCTGATGGTTGCGCCAGAACCACTGATTTCTTTTTTATCATCTGAATCTTCGAGTAGAGCTCCAAGCCCTCTTCCCAATCCAGTCTTCTTTTTCCACTTCTTATCCGCCATCTCTGCCATTCAGTATTTACGCTGTTACTTCGTTGCGTTGCATAATCTCACGTGCCAGGTTTAGGTACGCAAGAGAACCTTTACTCTCCGCATCATGCGCAATAGCAGGAGCACCAAAACTTGGAGCCTCACTTAGCTTGATGTTTCTTGGAATCAATGTGTCAAATACCATGGACTTGAAGTGTGTTCTTACCTCATCTACTACCTGATTCGATAGGTTCAGACGTAAGTCATACATCGTCAATAGGATGCCTTCAATTTCCAATTCAGGATTCAATCTGTTTTGGATGATCTTGATGGTGTTAAGAAGTTTGCCAAGTCCTTCAAGTGCGAAATATTCACATTGTACTGGTACGATTACTGAATCAGCAGCTGTTAGTGCATTTACAGTGATCAAACCAAGTGAAGGAGAGCAATCGATGATTATAAAGTCGTAATTATCCTGAACCTTGGCAAGGGATTGCTTCATTTTTTCTTCTCTTTCAGCAATACTTACCATTTCCACTTCCGCACCTACCAGGTCAATATGTGAAGGTAATAGGTCTAGATATTTAATATCTGTAGTTACGATGCTTTCTTCAACGTCTGCACCGTCTACCATACATTCATACACACTGACTTCTACTTCTTTAGGGTTCTTTCCAACACCTGAAGTTGCGTTAGCCTGTGGATCTGCATCCACAATTAGCGTTCTCAACTCCAAAGCAGCAAGACTTGCTGCCAGATTAATAGCTGTGGTTGTTTTACCAACCCCACCTTTTTGGTTTGCTATAGCAATGATTTTACCCATAGTTTCGAAGAGTTTTGGATCTTTTCTAAAATGAAAAGGACACAAATATATTTAACCTGCAGACAAGATAAAGACACACGCCAAAAGATTTGATATGACTTATATTATGCTTTTGTCTAGTTGCTTAATAATCAAGTAATTAACATTTTGAATGTGTATAAGTCGTTGATTACTTTGATGATAATTTTTTTTTTGGATTATGCTGGAATTTTTACTTTGAAGGTAGTGCCTTTGTCCTTTCCTTCACTGCTTGCTTCTATCTTTCCATTGTGAAGTTCTACAATACGTTTCGTGAGATATAGGCCCAATCCAGTACTTTTTTCATTCTTTGTTCCGTCTCTACCATGTTTGGTAAAGCGTTGGAAGATCAGCTGCTCTGTGCCAGCTTCCAGTCCAATACCCCGATCTTTTACAATTAAGGTTACCTCACCATTTTTGGACATAGAGGATATAGTGATGATATTTCCTTCATGTGAAAATTTGATAGCATTGTTGATCAAGTTGCTAACCACATGTTCAACGAATGTCT
>CAXEKM010000298.1:0-8419 GCA_963996645.1 uncultured Marinoscillum sp. | reverse complement strand
TCATCGTTGGATTAGCATGTAAGCAGGAACCCAAAACCACCATCGATCCATGGGTTCCCTATGATCAATCAGCTGAGATCGCTACAAATGCTGATCATGAATCCACACGCATGCAGTACAAGCTGATTCAAAGTCGTGTGAGTGATAAAAATGATTTATGGGATCAAATCGGTCCTCAAATCACCTATTTCGGAGCAGATGACTATGAAGCTTTAAAACCACTCATTCTTGATCAAGACATTCCCACACTACAATCACACGTCAAATCAGGTAAACTCACTTATGAAAAACTGGCGCAGTGGTATCTCTTCCGAATAGTGAAATTTGAAAATGATTCAGCTAGTTACTTAAACAACATATTGGCCATCAACCCAAGTGCTGTTGCTGAAGCCAGAAAATGTGATGCGAACAAATCGGACGATGACCATCCACTCTATGGGATGCCAGTCTTACTTAAAGACAATATCAACTTTGCCGGACTGCCAACTACTGCTGGCACTTATTTGCTGAGAGGGAATGATGCAGCAGATGCCTTTATAGTAGATCGCATTCAAGACAAAGGCGGAATTATACTTGGAAAAACATCGCTTAGCGAATGGGCCAACTTCCTCTGCCTTGGTTGCCCTAACGGATACAATGCGGTAGGAGGACAAACGCTCAACCCCTATGGCAGAAAAATATTTGATACCGGCGGATCTAGTTCTGGAAGTGGATCTGCTATTGCGGCAAACTATGCCGTAGCAGCAATAGGAACCGAAACTTCCGGTTCCATTCTTTCTCCTTCAAGCCAGAGCTCCCTGGTAGGATTAAAGCCTACCACTGGACGTCTTAGCAGAAGTGGAATCGTACCTTTATCCAGTACGCTGGACACACCCGGCCCAATGACGAAAAGCGTTATTGATAATGCCATTTTTATGTCTGCTCTGACAGGAGAAGACGCTTCAGATCCAGCAACAGTTGATAATCCCGAAGCTCCTACTTATTGGGAAGATGTACAATCAGGAACACTAGAAGGGAAAAGATTCGGAGTAAACAAACAGTATCTGGAAGACTCCATATATGCTTTAACTGTTAAGAAAATAGCAGAACGTGGAGGAATTATGGTTGAGTTTGATCCTGCAGAAATGGATTGGACAGGATTTGGTGAGTTGCTCAATGCAGATATGAGAATTGATCTCCCAATATACCTCAACCAATACGCTCCTGATTCTATAACTGCCAGAACAGTCGAAGAAATTGTTGCCTACAATTACGAAGATTCAACATTGAGAATCCCATATGGACAAGGTCGTTTTGAAAGAATTTTAGAAACCAACCTCAGTGAAGCAGGTATAGATTCTTTAAGAACCAACCTTCGTGCCGCTGGACAAGGATTCTTTGAAGCAGCTTTTGAACCAAATGATTTAGATTTCGTGCTTTCCATCAATAACTGGAATGCAGGTCACGCTGCAGCAGCAAACTACCCATGTCTTACTATTCCTATGGGATATAAAGAAAGTGGTGAGCCAATTGGGTTGACATTTATTAGTAGACCATTTGAAGAGGATCATCTTCTCAAAGTGGCCTATGCTTTTGAACAAGCTACGCAATCTCGAAAAATGCCTGTGGCATATCAATAATTAGAAATAGCATATACTAAAAAGGAGCAACTAATTATTCAGCTGCTCCTTTTTCTTTTAAGCAAGCGGAAACTTCTTCGCTTCCTTCCCTCTGAGCTATGGCCAAAGGTGTATCACCATTATCCATTTTCGGTGATAACTCAGCTCCCTTTTCAATCAAAAGCTCAACGATTGGTAAATTATTGCGATGTGCAGCAGAATGAAGTGCAGTAACTCCTTGCATTTGAACCGCATTTACATCTACTCCTTTTTCAATCAATAGCTCACAAAGCTCTTTATTCTGTTTAGCTACTGCAGAATGGAGCGCATTCACTTTAGAAGGGTTTTTAGCTGAGAGATTTGGGTCTGCATCATATTCTAACAGCAGTTTAGCTATATCCATCTCATCAAAAAATGCAGCCAGTGACAAAGGAGCAAATCCATCTTCTGAAAATTCACCTACTAAATCAGGTTCCGCAGCCAGTTGTTTTTCCACAATACTGTACTGCCCAGCAACAATGGCTTCATGAAAAGTAAATTTCTCCTTTGCTTTAACAGCCTCTTCAAAAGCTTCAGAATTTCCGCTGTAGGCAAGCAGCATAAAACCAGTGCTGTTATTTTCATCTTCCATCTCGAGAATCTCAGGGTGTTCTTTTAGTAAGGCTAAAACAGCCTCTGTATCCTGTTCCTTAATTTTGTTTTTGAGAATATCAATCATATGGGTTTGCTGATTAAAGTGAATTGCTAAAAATAGGATTATCTTTTTCCTCTTTTTGAGTCAAATGAAACGGTGTATCAGATCATTAACTTCCTATAGATTATCTTGTTTTGAGTGAGACAGAGTTTTAATGATTACTCTTGTTCTTATGAATTTAAGAAAAATCCGTATCAAACCAGCATGTGCATCATGTAGTCAGAAATTGCGACCTACCTTTGCCTAACGAATGAATCAAAACCGACCTTCACACTTCCTGCAATTTGGACTAGCAATCTCCATTATGTCCACCTCTGGTACATTAGGCAGATATATAGAACTTCCACCTCCAGCCATTATTTGGATACGATGTGTGATTGGTAGCATTGCTTTATTTCTGGTGATGAAAGCATTCAACATTGACCTGAGCATTAGAACGCGCAAAGGTTTCTGGTTCATCGCTCTTGGAGGGATTTTGCTTGGAGCACATTGGGTCACCTACTTCTATGCGTTGCAACTTTCCACTGTAGCTATAGGTATGCTCTCTCTTTTCACCTATCCGGTGATCACCTCTATTTTGGAGCCGATCATTCTCAAAACGAAATTC
Organism: uncultured Marinoscillum sp.; assembly: GCA_963996645.1. Classification (GTDB taxonomy): domain Bacteria; phylum Bacteroidota; class Bacteroidia; order Cytophagales; family Cyclobacteriaceae; genus Marinoscillum. The sequence continues at coordinate 5,520 of CAXEKM010000298.1, read as the reverse complement.
GAACCATTCAGCATTGTATTGGCTGTTATTTCCTTGATCGGGGTTTCCTTTCTTGTCCCAGAGTTATCACTCGACAACAGCTATACGGTAGGAATTTTAATCGGCATCCTGTCTGCAGTGTGCTATTCCTTCCGCAATATTCTTCTCAAGAAACAAATAGCAGGACAATCGGGAATGTCCTTGATGTTCTACCAACTATTGGTTATTTCCCTTCTTGGTTGGCCGATGCTATGGGCTGGCGATGTAAGTATGGAATCCATTTCCATGAACTGGAAAGGTCTACTGATTCTTGGATTGTTAACGACAGCTACAGGTCACACCTTATTCACGTTCAGCTTCAAACATTTCACGGCAAGTACTGTCAGTATTCTAAGTGCATTAACCCCACTTCTTGGGACACTCTATGGCTATCTATTTCTTTCTGAGGTTCCTTCAGGCAATACTTTTATTGGAGGAGCTTTAATCTTCAGCACAGTGATCGCAGAAAGCATTCGATCGATAAGAAAATAAAAAAGGCTGCTTTTTCTAAAAAGCAGCCTTTCACTAATAATTCACAATCAATTATTCTTTCAAGAATTTCGTCTCAAACTTCCCTCTTTCTGTAGTTACCTCAAGTAGATACAAACCGGATTTTAGATCAGAAACATCTAGTTTATTTTCAGTAGGAGCACCAGACTTCATCAGCTGACCTCCTAAATCAAAGATTCTCACTTTGCTGATTTCTTTGAACTCGCCTAACTCTATTCCTAAAGTATTCACTGCTGGAGAAGGATATACCAGGAACATTCCATCAGCTGCTTTGTCGCTCAATCTCTCACTTGCAGGAGCATCAGCCATTGCTCCCATACCTCTGCTTCCAGAAGAGATCACTACTGTGTAATCCTCTACCTCACCATATGAGAAGCTACCACAGCTTTGTGCAGTTGAGTTCCAACGCATCACTACTCTCATTCTGGTAGAACCAAGACTGGCAGAAGCTGGAACAACAAAACTTCCAGAATAAGTACTTCCGTTTGATGAAGTCCCAGTAACTACTGTTTCTCCAGAATCGGTAAAGTCACCATCCTGATTGTAGTCAATGTATACTTTCCAGTTTTCACTGTAAGAAGAACCGCTAAATCCAGCACTGAAATAAACGGTATTGCTAGAGCCAGGAGCCAATGTAGTCGATTGAGAAGTGAAATCTCCATATCCACCATTGCCTGCAGAACTGTTATTGATAGCTCCTAGCTGAACCAAATCAATCCACTCATAACTAGAATTATTTCCAGAAGAAGTACAGTAAGTGATCACGATTGCGTCTGTGGTAACAGAAAGCGCACTACTTGCAGCAGATACATTTCCAGCAGCATCTTCAGCAGTTACAGTGAAGCTGTAAGTTGTTTCAGGACTTAATCCTGTCACTGACAAATTCGTCGCAGTAGGCGAAGCAATCAAAGAGCCATTCTGATACACATTGTATCCAGTTACACCTACATTGTCTGATGATGCAGACCATGATAATGTGACGCTGCTTGTAGACACGTTAGATGATGACAAACCAGTTGGCGTTGTTGGAGCTTGAGTATCTCCACCAGTGCTTCCTTCTAAACAGAAGCTGGTACTTTCTGAATTTCCAAAATCACCACCAGAAACGATTACACCACTATTAGCATCGGTTAGTGAGTACGATCCATTTCCGTAAGAACAACAGATACCATCTCCATAGGAATCATTGATAGTAAATGAGTAACTACCTGCGCCATAATCAAATGATTGGGTGATCGTCTGACCGTTAGTGCTATAACCGCTTCCCGTAGCCACTGTAGAGCCGTCTTTAGTTAATGTCCAGCTAGTTTCAGCAGGATAATTATCAAGTGTCAGAGAAAGCACAACAGGACCTTCGTTACAGTTACTTCCAGTAGTAGTTACTGAAAAACCTGCAGAATAAGAACCTTTAGTTCCATCAGAACAAACCGATCTTACTTGAGCAGAATAAGTAGTTCCTGCAGTCAAACCAGTGATAGATATACTAGTACTTGACGTGTTAGTCACTGTACCATCAACACTCACGTCATAGCTAGCAGCTCCTGATACACTACCCCAACTAAGCGTAAAGCTATTATCCTGGATATTAGAAGAAGACAAACCACTCGGAGCAGCCAATGAACATCCACCAGACGAAGAACCAAGGTTTTCTCTAGATCCACCTGGCTCGAATAGTGCATCCATTCTAACTTTCTGGCCTGCACTAAACATAAACATACAAGCATCATCCACATAATCCATGTAATTCATGAACATGTCACTTGTAAACCCTCCATTGCTTGAACAAGATTTGGAAGGATAAGAAGGACAACCATAGTTTGCCGCACCTGCAGTCGGCGTATCAGACACATAGTCATCTACACCACAACCGCCATCACCCCAGATATGTCTAAGGTTTAAGTAGTGACCTACTTCATGAGTAGCAGTTCGGCCTTTGTTGAAAGGAGAACTCAAATAGAAGCTCTGTCCAGCAGCTTGTTTGTCAATGCTACCAAAGTAGTTTGGAGAAATTACAACTCCATCAGTAGAAGATGGACCACCTGGGAACTGTGCATATCCAAGGATTCCACCGCCGATGTTACACACCCAGATATTCAAATACTCATCTGGATTGACAACATCCACACCACCTTGTGCAGAGCTCTTCATGGCATCGTTGGTTCCCCAGGAAGTTTTGGTACTTTGTTTTCTGGTGATTTGAGCTAAAGAGAATTCGATTTGAATATCAGATGCTAAAGGCGCAAATTCAGAAGGAATAAGCCCAACATCTGAGTTCAACAATCTAAAATCCTCAGTCATTACATCAATCTGAGATTGAATCTGGGCATCAGAGATGTTCTGCTGTGAAGTGTTGTAGATGACATGTACAATCACCGGGATTGTCAAAATACCAGTACGAGCACTAGACTGACCTCCATCTGCGATAAATCGCTGAGTATGCTGCTCAATCATGGATCTTGTTGCCCTTACTTTTTCATTGGAATTTTGGCGCTCATAGACCTCATCGGCAGCACAGGCCCTTCGATCTTGCGCAACGGTTGCAAATGCCATATACAGAATGGCAGCCATTAGTAGAAATGGTTTTTTCATAGTGAATTAGGTTAAAATAAAAGTTACGTATTAACACATCCCTTCTCGATTAGATAAAAAAGAGAGGTGTTAATTGAGTTTTTCTTACTTATTTATTTCAGTTGAGTAGACTGAAATTTGAGCAAATTGACACCGTTAGGTTAGGAGATATCAAAATGCAATCGACAATTTGTAAAAAGGAGAGAACTTTTCAAAATGGAACAAGAAGCTCGCAACAATAGAAAAATTCAAATTGAAGAGAAATATCGCTACTTATAAAAATTAAATACCGACATTTTTAATATTACTTATTTTCAAATAATTTTTAATTGGGTTCACAAAATATTGTGCAAATCGTTAAAAATATTTCAAGAAGAAAATTCTAAACTCAAATGAGATGTGGCAAAACACTACCCGATTTCAACTCTACTATTAATCTTCGCCGACTTATAGACCGCCTCAACCACTCGAATATCTTTAAGTCCTTCTTCTCCGGGCACCAATAAAGAAGACTTATTCATTATTGCCAATGCATCATCATCCATCTGTTTGGCCTGCTCATTTTCAATTGGAGTAATGAGTTTCTTCCCATCACTTGTAGACCCTTTGATTCCATTATAAGCTTGAAATGGAGATAAACCATACCAACCATTGGCACAATTTACTTTCAGGTCATTGAGGTTAGCACCAAAGCTAGTCTTACAGTTAGCAATAGCACCACTTGGAAATTCCAATTTAAAAATGGTGGTTTCATCCACTTCTGTGTAAATCTCTGGGCGGCTTGTTGAAATGGAGGCTGTTACAGCAATAGGTTCTTCACCAGTCACATAGCGCGCTGCATTTAAAGAATAAACGCCCATATCATACATGGCTCCTCCACCCATTGCTCTCTGAAGTTTCCAATGATTGGTACTACCATTGTAAAAACCAGCTTCAGCAGTCAGACTCTGAATGTTGCCATACGGCTTGGTTTTAGACCACTTAATAAGCGTCTGCGTATTGGGCTCATGCTGCATTCGATATCCAATAGAAAGGTAGCGCTTGTTCTTATTGCAGGCATCGATGATGGATTGGCATTCGGCGACTGTTCTAGCCATTGGCTTTTCACACCAGACGTGCTTTCCTGCATTTGCTGCTTTGATTGCATATTCTGCGTGCATTGAATTTGGCAATACCACGTAGATTACGTCAATAGCATCATTGTCGGCAATCTCATCCATATTCTCATAGTTATAGATGTTCTGATCTTTGATACCGTACTTTTCTTGCCAAACAGGAATTTTGGATGGACTACCTGTAATTATCCCTCTCAGCTCACAATGTTTGGTCAACTGCAGAGCTGGCGCTAATAAATCTGTACTATAATAACCTAAGCCCATCAACGCCACTCCATGCTTCTTTTTCTGGGGAGTTAAAATATTGGCAAAAGAACTAGTAGGTAGTGCCGCTACAGCAGATGCTGCAGCTACTTTGGTCAAAAAATCACGTCGTTTGAGCTTATCCATAACTTCAGGTTTCCCCTCAATTTACGAAAGGCATTTTACAATCTCCTTACTAAATGAACAGACAGTGCAGGTAAGAATGCATAAGTGTGATAGATATCTTTTAGGTAATCATCTACTGATTCACTCAAAGTTGCATAGTCTCTAATATCAGAAGAAACACTGCTTTGAGAATAGATATTTGCACTAAATGAAATCTGTGGAATGATCTCAAACTGCTCATTAACAGAAATACGATACCCGTAACTCAAGCCTACCTGTAGTAAGTAGGACTTTAATGAAACATCAACCACATTTTGAGTTGATCTTCGATTATACCTGGGGTAACTCGACAAATCTTCACCCATTACTTCCTCAACAATTTCTCTTGAGGTTTCTTCTCCTTTCAAAAACAAATGCTGCAAATGCACACCTAAATACCCTTTACCCATCTGATAGTTTAATCCAGTTTTGAAAACCATTCCGCTTTCAAAAGCATCTTCTATCATCAGTTTTACAGCAGGATCCACACCAAACCCCTCCATCACATTGAGAATAATGGTTGAATTAGGCTTAGTCAATAAACCAAATGAAAAGTCGCCGGTTAATCTGCCGGCGGATGAAGTTTCATACCCTACGCCAAACTGCACAGGCACATCAACCATTAGCTTCAGCCGAATAGGATTACTTTGAGAATGACCTAAAAATGGCAGTATAAGTCCGATCCAAAACAATTTCATGTTCATACATAGGAAAGATACTGACTCATAACCACACTTGAAGTATCGATAACTTAATTCTTCACTTTACCAGTGAAGACACTAACATCAGATGTAAAAGGGTTTCCCGAAGATCGTCTAAAACTCACTACCTGCCCAACATGCCACAATGCGTCTGAAATCGGTCCATTGATTTGATTCCAAAATGGATAGGTTGTGTCTGA
>CAXEKM010000297.1:0-6513 GCA_963996645.1 uncultured Marinoscillum sp. | reverse complement strand
TCAATGAATTCATTGCAGCTGGTGAATACATCGCCGCTGGAGGAAACCCAGACATTATGCTTTGCCCAAGAGGTACTTCTCCTACCATGGATGGCTACAGAAACTATCCTGATGAGTGCATCACTCCACTACTTAAAGAAAAGACATGGGCTCCAGTAATCGTGGATCCATCTCACTCAGTAGGTAGAGCCAAATATGTACCGTCTGCGGCAATGGCTGCAATGGCATATGGCGCTGATGGTGTAATCGTGGAAACACACTGCGATCCTAAGAAGGGTATTGGAGATGATCCAAAGCAATCAATTACCCCTGAGGTACTGAAAAAACTGATTGATGATATCAATCAAATTTGGGAAATCAGGAAACACTATAGAAAGGAAATGGCGGTAACCGCCTAATGTTGAAAAATCAATTAAAAATTAAAGCAATCCACTAAGTGGATTGCTTTTTTAATGCTTCAAATTTTGGTTGATGGTTGAATGGTTACTCAATGTCATCGACATTTGAAGCGATTCCAGCCGCTAAGCCGGAGCGAACACCTGATAAAGGTAAAATAAACGTTTTATAATAACAATTGGATCGTAGGTGAATAACCAACCAATTTGAAATCTTTTTCTAGGCAAATCTCTTAAAGCTCTCTTACCCAGATATTTCTGAATCTCATTTTATCGCTGTGATCTTGCAACATTATTGGCAATTTCTCAGGATGAGCGATGTAATATGGCGTTCCAATGAAACATGTTGGTCCTAATAGCTCCACATTATTCTGAACCAAAACTCCATTATGAATAACGGTTACTTTTGCAGGACTTACCAATGTTCCTTTTTCAGAAAATTTAGGAGCCATGAAGATAATATCATACTCTTGCCAGTTTTCAGGAGCCTTAGAAGCATTGGCTAATGGAATGTGCTGTTTGTAGATTGAAGCTGCTTGACCGTTACTATAAGTAGGGTTTTCATAAGAGTTCAAAACCTGAACCTCATACATGCCCATAAAGATAACACCACTGTTACCACCAGCTTGTCCTTTCTTGTCTGCTGGCATTACAGGAGCTAACCACTCTACATGCAACTGCACATCTCCAAATGCTTTCTTGGTTGCTATTGAACCAGTTCCTGGCTTCACTTCTAGCTCACCTTTTTTAACAGTCCACTCAGCAGCTTCTCCTTTGAAATTTGGATCAACATGCGGAATCATTGCTTCAAAACCTTCCATGTTTACAGGAGATCCAAACTGCGCTTTTTGCCACATGCTCAAATCTTTCCCATCGAACAATACAATGGCATCTGATGGTGCTGAGGTTCCTTCTCCAGGAGTCACTTTTGGAACATCTTTATATAATTCGGTAACTGCCCAGGGCTGAGTTTTACTAAGCTCGTCCCAATCAATTTCTGGCAACTGAGCAAAGGCATTGAGACTGAAAATCGTCAACACCACGAGGATACTACTTCTCATACTATTATGATTTAATTCAATTCTAAACATATGGCAAAATAATGATCTTTATTAGATTGTGCCGCCCATGACCAGAATCATTTTTTACGTTTTTATCAAACCACTTTCTTACTTACCATTTTGGGCGGTCTACATTATTTCAGACCTACTTACTCTCTTAATGAGAGTAATTCCATACAGAGGTAAAGTAGTGGATGAAAACTTAGCAAGAGCATTTTCAGACCGACCTGCAAATGAGCGTAAAACAATCAAAAGAAGGTTTTATAAGCATTTTTGTGACCTTCTAGTAGAGTCGTTAAAGCTATTTAGCATCACAGAGTCAGAAGCTAATAAACGATTCAAAGTGGTGAATCCAGAACTCTTTGAGTCGGCTCAATTAAAAGACCGAAGCATTCTACTTACTGGAGGCCACTATCAAAACTGGGAATATTTTGCAGTAGCCACAGATCCACAAATCAGGCATAAACTTCTCGGGATCTACACCCCTATCACCAATCGATTTATGGAAACCGTGTTCGCTGAGTCTCGTTCCAAATTTGGATTAGTGCTAGTCCCGAAAAAACAAACTCGTGCATATTTTGACCTATACAAAAACCACCCAACTGTCACAACATTTGCGGTGGATCAATGCCCCCGGAAACACCAGAAGGTCTATTGGACGACTTTTTTAGGACAGGAAACGGCAGTTCACTTCGGCGCAGAGAAATATGCCAAGGACTACAACTATGCCGTAATCTATGGCAGTGCTGTAAAAACCAGAAGAGGACATTATGAGCTCACATTCGAGCTATTAGAGGAGCACCCTGAACAAAGCCCTGAAGGCAGCATCACAGAAATGCACACAAAAAAATTGGAGCAGCAAATACTTGCTGCTCCAGAATATTGGTTGTGGACTCACAAACGATGGAAACTCCAACCTTCATCAGTCACCACTTCTCAATGAATTGATCCAGGCTGCAATCTTTTCAGCCTCTTCTTTAGGAACCTGAGGCATTGGAGCCATTGGAGTTGCATAGTTTGGCCAGTTTTGTGGTTCTGGTGAGTAAATCAACTCTACAATTCTCTTGTTGGAATATCTTCTTTTAGCAATCTCAGCAAATGGAGGTCCTACTACTTTGTCATTCACTTTATGACAAGCTGTACAAGTATTTTTCTGCAACAAAGGCATCACTTGTTCATAAGACAGCACCTCGTTTTGAGCTCTCATTGGCTGAGGCTTTGGTGCTTTTATAGATTTAGCTTGTGCTGTTTTCTTAGGTCTTTTAGACAACTCAGAGTCGTTAAGCTTAGCGCCTTCTGGAATATTATTCAATGTATAATATCCTCTTGGGTGTAAGACTGGCAAATCTCCTTCAGCAGACTTGATACCCGGAGTATTGATTTCGTGAATGAAATACTGTCTCAAATTATCTACTACTAATCTTACTTTCAATCCATCGTCAGAAACTTTTACACCTCTGATTTCAAGAGGCTCATTTTCAATTGTTGGACTACCATACACCGAGTGATACTTATAAGTAAAGCTTTGACCCTGGTAGCTGTCTGGATTCATAGCAGAAGCCATATCAACAGGCTTAGTAAACTCAATTTCGAACCCATCAGGCATTGCTTTGATGGTTTTCATTTCCATTGGGACTTTACCTGACCACACTACTCGCTCAAATCCTGAGTTTTCAGGACCAGCAGATCCCCATCCTCTGTTGGTTTCTCCAACGAATAAAGATCCATCTTTACCGAAAGTCATTCTCAACACACCAGACTGGAAGTTTTCTCTGAAGTCAAAGGCAACACCCTGAAACTCCCCATTAACCTCTTCCAATACAACACGCATGATTTTACTCTGACCTTGATCTCCAACAAATACCTGTCCAGCAAATGGACCAAAATCTCCACCAGTTTCATCTTTCAAGATTTCTGAATTCGATACACCAAGAATAGCGTGTGGCAACCAAACTGCCGGCAAAGTAATCTCAGGGAATGTCTCTTTGGCTTTCACCATAGTCAACGGATTCTCTTCGTCCTGAATGTTAGCAGGCTTTACTGCTCTACCATCTTTTCTAATTCTACGCTCGTCAAAAGTATTGTAGAATGTTTCCTGATTTACTTCGATCGGAGAATTCGCCTCATCAGCCCATCTCAATCCTGCAGGGTGACCAGTGAATGAGCCTTGTTTTACATGCCAGATTGCTCCTGACCCAATCCAGTCTCCCTGGTTGTCATCATAAAACAGTTCACCGTCAATCATTCCGATTCCACAAGGAGACCTCATACCTGTTGCCCATGGTGTCATTTCACCATCAGGAGAAATCTTCATCGTCCAACCTCTCCATTTCACACGGCTTTCACCTCTCCACCACTCTTCATCACCGAAAGCAACGTTGGCAGTCACATACATATTCCCTTCATTGTCCATTTTAGGACCGAAAGAATACTCATGGTAATGACCCGACAGTGGCCAGGAGAAAATGGTTTCATACACATCAGCTCTACCGTCTCCACTTCTATCTACCAACTTGGTTAATTCACCTCGTTGTGCACTGTAGAATGCGTTTTGGTAATAAGCAAGACCTAATGATTCGTGTAGACCTGAGGCAAAAAGTGTAAATCTTGGCACTTCACCATTGATCATGTAAGGATTCTCAATGACCCAAACATCTCCTCTTCTGGTTGACAACCCAATTCGACCGTCAGGCAATGTTGTTAACCCTCCTACTTCTAACAATACTCCCTCTGGAGCAGGGATCGTAACGATAGGATAATAATCTTCTTCCACTGGCTGGGCATAACCCAAAAAGGAAATCAGTGAAAGACATGCAAAAGCTAAATAATTTAAATTTTTCATAATTTCAGTGATTACCAGATGATCGAATATTTTACAGGATTAGCATCAATAGGAAGCATCAGTTTTGACTTTGAGCCATCCTTTACAATCTGAGGTGTTTGACCTGACAATATCTCTATATAATAGTCTTTATCACCAATCACATACATTCCATTATCCATTTGGTAAATGCTTGCTGCTTCAGCTACTTCAAATGATCCAGTAACTTCCCCTAGACTTACCTCTCTTATCACTTTCGTATCATCAGCATCTGGATACACTTTATCCTGCACTTCTTTACCGTCAACTTCATAAATGAATGTTGGTAAGCCAGTTTTAGTGTCAAGTGTATATCCTTTTGATTTTACAGATCCTGTTACTGAAGAGCCTTCGTATAAATACTGAATCATCCCTAATGGACGGAATGAGCCATCTCCTCTATCATGCCACATAGGAGTAGCATTCACAAAATCACCTTTCCAAACACAAGCGAGATTACCTGAAGCTAAATCGTATACATAGTTGATACCTGAAGGAATTCCTACACCTATAGAATGAGTGATTCTTCTACTTCTATCACCTTCAAAATCCAAAAATGCCCTCAACAATCTAGGCTGATTACCTTGTGGCTTAATGAAGATAGGCGCAACAGACGATACATTCACGGGATGTGAGCTCATAGCATGCAATGCCTTTTCATGTCCATTGGAACTCGACAGGAACAATCCAAAATATGGATCCACCCAGGATCTGGTTTTGAAATACATGATCTCCACTTTATGATCTCCTGCGGATAACTTTTTTGTTCCAGACAGACCTCTCCATCCTCTACCAACTTCTTCGCCATCTACTTTTAACCAGGCCTGACCACCGAAAGAACCTCTAAACGTATAATCAGTCGTTTCAGCTAGCTTTAGTGTGCCTGTATACTTGATCACAAAACCATTATCACGCTCTGCAATATCGTAGTTTAATAAATCCTGCTTACCAGAAATATCTGCATTGGTAGCTTTCTCAGCCAACTCATAAGACTCATAATCACCATGGAATACTTCATAGTTTACATCAGTCAATTCAGCATCCAAATCATGCATCAACTTATACTTGAAGTTTCTGAAGGCAACCGCACCATGATCTCCCTGGATCAAAATTGGCCCCATGGCAACTTCATTGTTTTGAACTGGACCTCCAGTAGGTAGCGGAATTTCCAGGTTCTCATGAATAGTCACACCATTCAAGCTTGCCTTCACAATTCGTGCATTAGCGATCTTATTTCCCTGAGCATCAAATTTAGGAGCTCTGAAACTGATTACCAGATGTTGCCACAATCCCGGTGCTTTAGCAGCATTAGTCAATGGGGCTTTTCCCATATAGCTCTTTTCTGGAGCACTTTCCCAGTTTCTGTAAATACCTCCTATGTCCGAGAACGCAGGATTTTTCACCCCCCAGCTATCATATAGCTGCACTTCATACCTTCCTTGCAAATACAAACCTGAATTAGATCCTTTTGGAAGCATTACTTCCACATCCAACTCAATATCACCATGCTCCCAGGTGGTCAGTAAGTTACTTTTCTTATCATTAGTAGGTAGATTCACCAGGATACCTGTACCAGGCTCTGTCGTAACAGCTTTTGGCGGCTCAGGCTGGTTTTTCTTCTTCTTTTTCTTTGTCTCCACTGGCTCCTGATGATGTACATCCACATTTGGATTCATTTCTACTTCACCAACTACTTGCCAATTTCCAGCTTGCTTTTGAAACCCCTCCATAGTTTGAAAGGTGAGTGTTTTTGTACCTCCACCCTGCGCCGCGACAGCTAAAGACCATATGCTCAACACACACAGCCCGATCATTTTTCTCATAAGATTACTAGGTTGTTTTCACTAATTCACTAAAAATTCTTGAAAGCTACAAAATTTCCATAGCTCTTCTTTAGTAATACCCTTATGCTGATGTAATCACCTAACCGTTCAAATAAAAAAGCACCCGTCTAAAAGACGGATGCTTTAAATCAAAACTCACACACTGTAAACAATATTTTTAATTTGCTCTGGTTCGACCAGAAGAACCACTATAGGATCTTCCATTACTGCTAGATGCTGTTGATCTGGTAGAGCTTTTGGTTGAAGTCTTAGAATTATCAGATCTCGATGAGCTTCTGCTATTATAACTTCTATTATTTCCACCATTCGAACTATTGGATTTACTAGATCTGTAAGCATCATTATTACCTCTG
>CAXEKM010000296.1:0-2686 GCA_963996645.1 uncultured Marinoscillum sp. | reverse complement strand
GTTCGTGAGTCGATGGAAGACTTGGAGAAGGGCTCCTTCTTCATTGGATTAATGGATTTCATCCATGCAAAAGCAGTTTTTGCATTGGAGATAGAAGGTGTGAAGCCTGAGGTGACTAAAAATCCGGAAGTTAAGTGGTATCAAGCCAAACATCCACTGCTGTGGTTATCACACAAAGGTTCCGGTAAGCCAACTATTCCGCTTTCTCTGGAGCTAAACAGACAGTCAAATCGTATTTTGGTTATTTCTGGACCAAATGCTGGAGGTAAATCGGTTGCTTTGAAATCAGTTGGATTGCTCCAATACATGTTTCAATGTGGTTTTCTAGTGCCGGTGAGCGAAGCGTCTACTTTTGGTGTGTTCCGAAGTATTTTCCTTGACATTGGAGATACCCAGTCTTTGGAGAATGATTTGAGTACGTATAGTTCCCACTTGACAGCAATGAAGTATTTTCAGGAAATGTCCGATCGGAATACGATGTTCCTGATAGATGAATTTGGTACAGGTACCGAGCCTCAGTTTGGTGGTGCCATTGCAGAGTCAATTTTGGGACGGCTGAATGAGCGTAAGTCATTTGGAGTAGTCACCACGCACTATCAGAATCTTAAAAAGTTTGCTGAGAACAAACCTGGAGTGGTTAATGGAGCAATGAAATATGATGTAGGAGCGTTGGAGCCACTTTTTGAACTGGAAGTCGGTAAGCCAGGTAGTTCCTTTGCGTTTGAGATTGCTAAAAAGATAGGATTACCTAAGCATATCATTGAAGATGCAAAGGGCATGGTTGGTACAAGTCAGGTAGATTATGAGCATCTATTGAATGCTCTAGAAAAGGAACGTGGTAAATATGAAAAACTGACCAAAAAACTCGAAAAAGAAGAGAAAGAAGTTGCTTCTATTAAAACAGACTATGAAAGTCTGAAAGAGATGCTTCAGGAAGAGCAAAAGCGTCTGATTAAGGAGGCCAAACATGAGGCTAAGCGAATCGTAGAAGATGCAAATAAGCGCATTGAAAATACAATTAGGACGATTCAGGAAACTAAGGCTGATAAAGCCAAAACCAAGGCTCTTCGAGAGGATTTGGATAAATACAAGCAAGCTCAGGATAAGGCAATTGAAAAGGCTGCCACTAAGAAGAAAGATCTAGAGATCAAAGTTGGCGATAGTGTCACTATTGATGGTCAGGATACTTCTGGTGAAGTGATGAATGTCAAAGGTAAACAGGCTCAGGTTCGATTTGGAAACATCATTTCATTTATTGATGTGAAAAAATTGTCTAAAGCCAATGTTTCGCATCAACAACAAGAGAAAAGGTCACGTCGCATCGGAGGCTTGAACATGGTGGAAAAAATGACCCAGTTCAATGGTGAGGTAGATGTGCGTGGTATGAGAGCTGATGAAGCATTATCGAAGGTAGATGAATACATAGATTCCGCTTTGTTACTTGGGACGGATCAGGTAAGAATTATTCATGGTAAAGGGCATGGGATTCTTCGAGATGTGATCAGAACTCACCTCAAAGGGCATAGCAGTGTGGAGAGAGCAGTTGATGAGCATATCGAAATGGGTGGTAGTGGAATAACGCTGGTTACTTTCAAGTAATGACGGAATATACCAGGTCACAACTAGCTCTTCGTAACGGTCAGGATCGGGATGAAATTTGGGTGGCTTATCAGGGAAGGATCTTTGATGTGACGCAATCTCGTCTATGGCGTAATGGTAAACACTATGAGCATTGGGCAGGTCAGGATCTCACGGATGAATTGGTTGATGCACCTCATACAGAAAAAGTTTTTGAGAGAATGACTCAAATCGGGATCTTAGTATGATGATAGCAATAGCTGATGCAGGCGGTACTAAAACGGATTGGAGAATCATCAATAATGGAGTGATCAGTCAGTTTGTAAGTGCAGGTTTCAATGCCTCTACGGATGCGTTGGAAGCACTTAAGTTGTCTATTCCTCAGGAAATTAATGAAATTGAATTCGATGAAGTTCATTATTATGTTGCTGGCGTTAATGAGCAGAATAAAGAACTTTTAGCTAATCAAATTACAGATATAATTTCCTCCAAATTGGTGAATATATATCCGGATACTTTGGCGGTAGCAAGATCCCTGCTTAATCAATCTTCAGGCTGGGTTGGGATATTGGGAACAGGCAGTGCTGCTATTCATTATGACGGCACTAAGCTTGATGATCGGAAAGCATCATTAGGATATATATTGGGAGACGAGGGCAGTGGTGTTGATTTGGGAAGAAGGTTTGTTTCTGCTTATTTAAGAGGAAAATTTGATACCCATCTAACAAAGCAAATAAAAGAACATTTCCCTGAGTTTACCGAGGTGCAAGTACTTAATGAAGTCTATCAGAACGGGGCGGTTAAATCTTATTTAGGGCAGTTTGCTTCATTTATTGGACAAAATCAAAGTCAACCAACCATATTTCATTTAGTAGAGAAAGCGTTTCATAATTACTTTGAAGGCTATTTTGGAAATAATTTGCCTCAGGAGATCAGTTTCTCAGGTTCTATTGCATTCAACTTTGGAAATATTCTGAATGCAGTGGCCAAATCAAAATCAATTAGAATTAAAAGAATTATACAAAGTCCAATTGCAGGCCTAACTCTTTATCATCAAAATCATGTCTAGACTTCCAGATACCGAGAAGACCTCTCGATACGATCAAAT
>CAXEKM010000295.1:0-4366 GCA_963996645.1 uncultured Marinoscillum sp. | reverse complement strand
TGATTGGCGTTATTCCTTCTAAAGATGTCAAAAACTATCACTAGGTTGCATATCGGTTTAACTGAGTTGAGAAGTAATCTGGATGAATCAGGATATGAAAGAGCTGAAACAGAAGCTGTTATCGGAATGCTTGGCTATAATAAGTGAGAAAATTGCTGGACTTCAAGCTAGTTTGAAGGGATTTCAAGATGCAGCAAATGAGGAAACAAAAAGTAGTGCAGGAGACAAGTATGAGACAGGAAGAGCCATGATGCATCTGGAAAAAGAGAAGGTTGCTCATGCACTCAATGAGGTGTTAAAGCAGAAAAAAGTATTGGATCAATTAGATGCACAGATTGATCAAGTGGCAGAACTTGGATCTGTGATCAGAACCAATAAAGGAATTTTTTATCTGTCTGTGAGCCTTGGTAAAATCAAGCATGAAGGGACGGATGTGTTTTGTTTGTCTCCTGTTTCGCCTCTTGGGAAGATGTTTTTGGGTGCAAAAAAAGGTGAACAAGTCACCTTTAATAAAATTGCTTATCTAATTGAGGAGATTGCTTAATCTGGTATCAGATCGATAATCTCCTGTAAGTTAATTTCAGATTCTCCAGATATGGGAATGTATTCTTGTTTGTCACCTTTCATCTGACCATACTTCAGGAAAGACCTCCAGATATGTTCGGCATACCATTCTGGTTCTTCTTCCCAGCGGTTGTCATCTAATTTTCTCTTTAGAAATGTCGCTTTTTCTATTTCTACGAAAATCTTCATATCGTATTCCGATCTGAGAGATGCTGGGTAGAATGAAAACAAACCTTCGATGATTTTAACATCCGTGTTAGACTTTTGCACATCTTTCAGAAGTTTGTCCCATTTAATGGTACTCGGCCTTTCCCAGTCAGGTACACCTTGCACCTTGGGTAAAGAAATGGTTGGTTTCACATAGACGTCTTGACAATAGACGCTGGCTGTTTTACCTTTTTTCTCGAAATGCACTTTTAGTCTTTCTGCTAGCGTAGATTTCCCTGCGCGGCTTACACCGCCAATACCTATAATCATTTGATTCTCTTCTCTATATACTGCTTAACACTACTAATCTATGCTCGGTTGGGGAGCAAAGTCACAGTCTCTTCTGGTTTGGGAAACATAAATATACAAATCTAAGTGCAAAAAATCCTTTGAATTTTATAAACCCTTTAGATTCTCGCTTGATAGGTATACAAATCATAATATCTTCCTTGCTTTGCAATTAGGTCATCATGTGTTCCTTGTTCTGCTATTTGACCGTTTTCAATTACCAGAATTTGATTAGCCTGACGAATGGTACTTAATCGGTGAGCGATCACAAAGGAGGTTCTACCTTTCATGAGTCGAGCCAAACTTTCCTGAATATAGCTTTCACTTTCTGTATCCAGATTTGAAGTTGCTTCATCTAAAATTAGTACTCTAGGATTTGCTAAAATAGCTCTGGCGATTGCAATGCGTTGCTTCTGACCTCCAGAAAGTTTAACCCCTCGTTCTCCAATAGTAGTATCTAGTCCCTTTTCAAATCGATCAGTAAACTCATCCACATGTGCTGCTTTCACTGCTTCTAATAATTCAGCTTCCGTGGTGTCTGGTTTTGGGAAAAGGATATTTTCTCGAATAGTACCCTCGAATAAAAAGTCATCTTGGAGTACTACACCAAGTTGTCTTCGGTAGCTGTCTAAGGAAACTTTAGATAGATCTTGGCCATCGATGAAAATGGTTCCGTCATCAGGGTTTAAGAATGATGCTGCTAAACTAGCAATAGTGGATTTACCTGATCCTGAAGTTCCGACCAATGCTGTAACACTTCCCGCTGGAGCTTCAAAAGAAACATTTTTAATCACTCGGTTTTCTTCTTCATACGCGAAGCTCACGTTCTGAAAGCTAACATCTCCTTTGATTTGAGGAATCTGAATATTTCTGACTGAGCCATCATCTTCCGGGTCCATATTCATGATTTCTTCTGTGCGATCCAGTCCGGCGAAGGCCTCTGTCAGTTGACTTCCTATATTGCTCATTTGTACGATTGGTGCAATCATGAAGCCTAGATACAATGTGAAAGAAAGGAAATCACCAATTGTTATATCGCCTTCTATAATCATGTAGCCACCTATTCCCATAATTCCAGTACTTGCTAAACCTAACAGGAATGTCGCCGAGCTAGTAACGAAGCTCGTAGAGGTTAAACTCTTTTTTACATTGAGATATAAACGCTCCACGCCATCTTCAAAAGTTTTCACCTCCTGCTTTTCCGCATTGAATCCTTTGATTACTCGGATTCCATTCAGAGTCTCTGTCAGTCGGCCAGTCACTTCAGCATTGATTTTGCCTCGCTCTCTGAAGATTGGACGGATGTACCCGAATGCTTTTAAGGAGATTACTCCGAAAATGGTAACAGGAACCAATACATAGAGTGTCATCATAGGACTGATGTTGATGAGCAACACCAATGAAATAACAGCCGTGATTAAACCTCCAACTAGTTGTACCAAGCCTGTACCTACCAGGTTTCTCACGCCTTCTACATCAGACATGATTCTTGAAACAAGCTCTCCACTTTTGCTATTGTCAAAAAAGCGAACTGGCAAGTAGATGATCTTTTTTTGTACCCTTGCTCTAAGTTGGGCGATTAGGTGTTGTGCTTCTACACTTAATATTCGGGTCAATAAAAAGGATGTGACGGACTGAACAACAATGGACCCAGCAACTGCAAGTACCAGGGTTTTCAGCATTTCCATATCTCCTTTCTGGATGACATCATCCATCAGATACTTACTTGCGCCTGGTAAAACAAGGCTGGCAAGTCGGCTGATGATGATTAAAACAAGCCCTACGGCTAAAATATTTCTACGTGGCCACACGATCGTTTTGAACACATGGCCTATTGTTACTTTAGATTTACTCATTAGGATTGATTAGTGAAAACGGGGTGTTTTCGAAAGTTACATCAATCCGTAACGAAAAAAGAATTGCAAAGATTTCCGAATGTGTTAAACTATTTTCAATTCTAGACTAAATCTTGGTGAATTAGATTTTTGGATTAAATTCGCTAACCCACAGATTTATGGGTATTAGCTCTCCCGATTCCCGATAGTGATTGGGACGGAGACTAGAGCAGATTACGGGGCATTAGCACAGCTGGCCGATCCGCGCAGGATAGAGCACTACGCTGTGATATTGAAAATGATTTAACCATTTGAAATAAATGGGGCATTAGCTCAGCTGGCTAGAGCACTACGCTGGCAGCGTAGGGGTCATCGGTTCGAATCCGATATGCTCCACCATTAAAAGCCTGACTTATCGGTCAGGCTTTTTCTTTTTAATTCATTTAGAAAGTTCGAATAGTGACGAAGCAGAGCTTGTCACTATGCTGATAGCCTTCGGCTCGTCAGCATCCGATATGCTCCACAGAAACCACTTCGAGGAATCGGAGTGGTTTTTTTATTTGTGGTGTTGTCATGAACTATCCCTCGATTGATCAGTTATCTTTGAGCTGCTTACATTGATTGCTCAATGAATCGATCGACCAAAACACCGGACTGGCATATTTTTATTCTCAGTGTTCTCGCACTGGTTGCTTTAATTCTTGATTATGGATATCCTGAGAATTATTGGCATCACCTGGTGACCGATATCTACTATATAATACTTGGTTGGGCAGTGCTGGTGTTTATGAAAAACACGTTGCGACCTCCAGGATATCACAAGCCAGTTAAGAGAAGAGGAACCTACGTGGTTTTTGGGATTGTACTTATTCTAGCAATGATTTCTATCGTGAATACACTGCTATTTGTGCTTTTTCAGAACAAGGACCTCAATTTTATTACCGCAATGTTGGTGTTCCTGGTTGCTATGTTTGACTTGTCTAGTCGACTAGCAACATTGGATAGGCAAACACTGCATCCAGCTTTGGTATTTGTCATTAGTTTCCTTGTACTAATCTTTATTGGTACACTCATTTTGATGTTGCCGAATTCAACAACGAATGGGATATCATTTGTGGATGCGTTGTTTACATCAACAAGTGCCGTTTGTGTGACTGGATTGGCCGTATTGGATACAAGTAAAGATTTTTCGCATGTTGGTCAATTAGCTATTTTGTTCTTGATCCAATGTGGTGCCTTGGGTATGTTGAGTTTTACCTC
This sequence comes from uncultured Marinoscillum sp., assembly GCA_963996645.1. Taxonomy (GTDB): domain Bacteria; phylum Bacteroidota; class Bacteroidia; order Cytophagales; family Cyclobacteriaceae; genus Marinoscillum. The sequence continues at coordinate 212 of CAXEKM010000295.1, read as the reverse complement.
CATGTTTGGTTTATTGTTCAAGGGATTTGGCTCCTATGAAAATAGACTCAATCTTAAGAACCTGATCAATGCTGAAACCTTAGGGAACACCTTCAAGACATTAATACAAATACTGGTATTTGTAGTTTTTGTGGAGGTGGTTGGAGCCATATTGATCTACTATACAGTGGGTGATGACTTTCGATTTTCAGATAATCGATGGTTTTTCTCCT
>CAXEKM010000294.1:0-5051 GCA_963996645.1 uncultured Marinoscillum sp. | reverse complement strand
TCAAATGGGAGGTAAGGCCATGGTACAAAGCCGAGGATCAGGTAGGAGGACTTTTGATGTTTACTCAGGACGTAACTCAAACCATCAAAGAGAAGGAAGAGTTGCGAAAGGCAAAAATCATGGCGGAAGATGCTGCCAGATCAAAAGAAGAGTTTCTTGCTACTATGAGTCATGAGATTCGAACTCCACTAAATGCAATCATTGGAATTTCTCATATACTGCAAATGGAAGATCATAAACCTGAACAAGCAGAGCAAATAAGGTTGTTGAGATTTTCTGGTGAAAACCTGCTATCCCTGATCAATGATATACTGGACATATCCAAGATCAATTCTGGAAAAATCAAACTAAGTCTGGGACGGTTTGATTTGAAATACTTGATAGAGAACATCAAAAACTCTTTAGCTTTTAAGGCTAAGGAGAATATGGTCAAGCTTTCTGTTGTTTATGACAGTAAGCTAGCAGATTACTTCATAGGTGATGTGACCAGAATTGCCCAAATCATGAATAATCTGGTTGGTAATGCGATCAAGTTTACTAAAAATGGAGAGGTGGTCATTGGAGTAGAGTTGATTGCGGAGAAAGAGGATGCTTCCCAAATACGGATAAGTGTAAAGGACAATGGGATAGGTATTGATCCTGTCAATCAACAAAAAATATTCAATTCATTTGAGCAAGCTGAAGAGGGTACTACCAGAAGGTTTGGTGGAACAGGACTTGGGTTGTTCATTACAAAAAAATTGATAGAACTGATGGGCAGTTCCATTCAGGTGGAAAGTGAGCCAGGGAAGGGGTCATTGTTTTATTTTGAGTTGAATCTGCCACATGTTGAAGATGATCAACCTGAGACCAAGACGGAATTAAAACATTCTTCATTGGAAAGTTTGAATTTGAATTTGTTGGTAGCGGAGGATAATACAGCCAATCAGATGATCGTAATGAAATATTTGAATACTATAAAAGCTTCCTATGATATAGTGTCTGACGGGCAGAAAGCATTGGAAATGATTAAATCCAAAGCCTATGATATGGTTTTTATGGATTTGCAAATGCCAGTGATGGATGGATATGAGTCTACACGTGCCATTCGAAAATTGCCTGATGATTATTTTCAGAGTGTTCCAATAATTGCCCTTACTGCAGATGCTTTCGCTGATATAAAAGGTCAAACACAAACTATAGGAATGAGTGATTTTCTGAGCAAACCATTCAAGCCTTCAGTTCTTTATGATGTTATCAAGCGCAATGTGGGACAGGTTTCTCCAGAAAAGAAAGAACTCAAAATTGAGCAAGTAATTAGTGAGTTGGCGGGAACTGATGAAGATTTTAGGGTTGTTTTTACCAATCAATGTTTAGAAAGCTATCTGGAATTTTATCAGGCTTTGAATTTACTATTAGTGCAGCCCGAATTAGATAATCTCAAAAAGAGCGCTCACAAAATAAAGAGTCTCAATGTCCAATTCGAACTTAATGATCTTCAGACATCATTATCTGAACTCATTTCTATAGGTGAAGGGTACGAGAATGAAAAAACTTTGTCAACTCGCGTCTTAGCATTGACCAAAGAAGCAATTGATGAATTAAAAAAAATGTCTATCCAAAGTTCTGTTCAGTAAGCCATCTCCTTAAAGAATCTCTTTTTATCCATTTGTACTTGTTCTGAATTGATCAGTATTGTATCGAGTAGCCTGATGGCGTCAAGGATATACATGCCTTTGTTTAGCATAACACAGTCTGCTTTTTGTGCCATCACAGCATCTGTAATTTCAGCTCGTGAGGGTACTCCTTTTTTGGCCAGGTTTTCCATCACTTGAGTTGCCCATATGGTGGGTACGTGTGCAGATCTGCATATTTTTAATAATTCCTCCTGTACCATGCCTACGTTTTGCCAACCACATTCTATCGCCAAATCTCCTCTGGCTATCATCACTCCGACCTTTTCCTGCTGTAATGACGTAAGTAGGATTTTGACGATATTCTTCACTGCCAACATTGTTTCTATTTTTAACACCACACCTACATGGAGAGCGTTAAAATTCTTGAGTTCTTTTATCAATTCCTTTACATCATCCGGTCTATTCACAAAAGACATATTGACAACATCAGCATGCTGCACAACAAACTTCAAATCTTCTCGATCTTTATCAGTCAGGCCTGATATATGTAGTTGACTTTCAGGGAAATTGATGCCTTTATCCATTTTGAGCTTGCTTCCTAGGTCTTTAGCATGAGTGATCTTAACAAGCAGATCGGATGGCGATTGCTCCATAATTTCACCTACAATCTTACCATCATCAAATACGATTCGTTGACCAGGTACCACATCATTGAATACATCTTTTGAAGTACAGGAAATATGCGCTTGCTGTAGTTGGTTTCCTTCTTCATCATATTTGGCGGGCTCTCCGGGGATTGATTCCTGATGCAAAGTGATGAGATCTCCTTTTTTTAATAAAATGAATTGCTCAAGAGGAGGAATTTCACCAACTAGAAACTCTTGATTACTTGCTTGACTTATCAGTTTGGTTCCTGTTTGAATGTAAGCAGAGTCATAACTATGGACCCAAACCACGCTATTTTCTTTATTTATGACTTTAAGAGATCTTTTTTTTCCTCTCGTATCAACGAATTTGATTTCCTCGCCGATTTCAAGGTGTTCAAGTGCGCTGGCTGGAATAGGTATATATGTATTGTCATCATCCGGAAATAGCTGACTTTCTGGTATTAATCCAGCATGTCCTGGATCAATCACTCTTCCAAATCCATCACGTTCTGGTCTTAAGTGAGCTACTTTCGGGCCAGGAGCGATTTCTCCAGTTCGAACTTTTGGTCCACCCAAATCCATCGTGATTTTGACATGTCTACTGGTGGAGTTTATAGCTTGATGTGTATTTTCAATGATCTGAAGCCAATCTTCAGGAGTGTCATGTGCACAATTGATCCGCACCGTATTCATTCCTGCTTTAATCATTTGAAGTACAAGGGATCTGTCCTTAGCTGAATCCAATGGTTGTGTCACCATAATGCGACTATTTCTCCTTTTGCTTTTGTTTCCGAGAAGTTCTCGTGTATTCTTTCGAGCCAACTTTCCTGCTTTTTTAAATGTCACTTCAGCTTTTAGTAAATCAGGTGCTTCTTTATACGCGAGTTGGTGAAGTCTTCGTCTGGTTAATAATAAGCTTTGCATGATGTGAGCCTCTGCATTTTTGAGACCAATCAATCCTTTGTTATAGAGGAAGCGTTTTATGCTTGACGAAATCTCATTTCGGTAAGTGATGTAGTGGATCAGGTTTCGAGCACTGGCCTGATGCTTTGGATGGACAAGGGTTAGCTCCTGGAGATACTCTTTCTCTGCCAATTTGCAGTGATCAATGATCGTATCTATCTGCTCGATTGCTTCATTGTATTTTGCTAGAGATGGAATAGCCATAATCGGTGTGGTTGAGAGGGTGAAGTTAGCAGGAGATGAAAATCACATTGCTGTCGTTCGTCGTTGCTTGTGATGAGATTGATCAGTTAGCATAATGCACTGACATCAAAATCTTTTTCAAGGTTGATATACTATTTTAAATAACACTGTGTTGATATTTGCGTAATAGTTCTGTGCAATCCTGTGATAGAATGAGCGTGAAGTTGGAATTGCCTGATTGTTTATGATTAAGACTTGTTTATTGTGGATCTCACTGTTAGGAACATGGTGGTCCAATCCTTCTACATCGGTTACTGTCCGTTTTGAAGGGATCAAATATCCAGATGGAATTATTTTTGTTGGTCTATATGAAAATCAGGAAAGCTGGGATGAGCGTTTGCCTTCCAGAGAAATCAATTTTGAGAAATGGACAATGAAAGATGGAAGTCTTGTTGGTACTGTTTCTGATTTAAAGCCCGGGAAAAAGTATGGATTGGCGGTATTAGACGATGCCAATGGTAACAATGTGGTGGACATGGGATTCATCTTTCCGGAAGAAGGATTTGGCTTTAGTAATTTTCAAGTGAAGGGGTTTCGTTTGCCTCGATTTGAAGATTTTGCATTTACCTATCCTGCCAACGATACCATCGTTGTAAAAATGCGTTATCTATTTTAGTTCCTTCCAATTCATAAAAGTCAATATTGATCATAAGTCACGGTTAGTTGACTATTTGTAGTGCTTGGTTGAAAACATCTGCACAGGTGCTTATCGGTTGGTAATTTCAAGTTGTAATTCGAAAAAGAAACAACTGACCGATCATGCATATTTCAATAAAAACCATTCTATTGGCGTCATTTCTGGTCGCCTTATTTAATATTCAACAAGTCTTTTCTCAGCCTCCCGGCAGACCTCCTGGAGGTATGGATATGTCTGATATGGTGAGTCGTGAAAAACAAACGCTCTATAAGAACATCTCTGATCTTTCTGATGATCAAAAACTGCTGTTGGATGGCATTTATGATGAGTTTGCTTTGACCATGAAGCAGAATATGGAGGAAATGCGAAACAATAGAGGTTCCATGGATCCAGAATCCATGAGAGCTAAAATGGATGCACTCCGTGAGGAAAAGGACAGTCTTATCAGGGATGTTCTGGATAGTGATCAATATGCGATCTACCTTGACCAAATGGAGAGTGCTTTTGGTGCTCGAAGAAGGCGAAGAGAGCAGATGAATCCTGCCGACACCACTGTTTCGGAGCAATAATTCTACGATCATGTTAGTCAAATACGTACTGGGAGTTGCTTTATTGATGAGTGTATTGTCTGCTGCTGCTCAAAACGAGATGATCACAGCTGTAGGAAGCATCAAAGATTCTAAAGATCAATCTGCCGTTATTGGCGCGACGATCCTTTTTAAAAATGTAAAGGATTCCACTCGATCCAAATATGCGGTGAGTGCGGTTGATGGATCTTTTCAGGTTAAGAATCTGGAGCAAGCATTTTATCGGATTATCATCCAAAGATTGAGTTATAAGACCTATACGCAAATCATTCGTGTGACTCAGTCTGGAGTAAATCTTGGAGTTATTGGCCTGGAACCGGATTCTAAAGTGCTGGATGTGGTGGAAATAAAAGGAGAT
>CAXEKM010000293.1:0-3064 GCA_963996645.1 uncultured Marinoscillum sp. | reverse complement strand
TATTCTCACAAAAAAAATCAACTTTGCGTTCTAACCATCCGATTTATTAATTTCGCATCTTGACTTTTAAGTGCTGAGATAGAGAGAATCCCAAGATTTTAATGAAGAAAGACATCACTATTTATGACATAGCAAAGGAGTTTGGTGTTTCCGCTTCTACCGTTTCCAGGGCATTAAAAGGTCATAAGAGTATCGGCAAAAAGAGAACAGCTGAAATCAAAAAGTATGCGGAAGAAATGGGTTATCAAGTAAACTCTTTTGCTGCCAAATTACGCCAACAGAATACTTTCACCCTGGGTGTTGTAGTGACCTGGATCAATCAACCTTTCTTCTCTTCGATGATTTCTGGAATTGAATCCATCGCACGTTCAAAAGGCTACAATGTAATCATCTCCCAAACGCATGACAAACAAGATCTGGAAAAAGAGATTGTCCATAACATGCTGAATAGCCGAGTGGAAGGCTTGATCATTTCTTTAGCTATTGAAACAGACGATTTTAGTCATTTTGAGCCGTTCAAAAAGAGAGGAATTCCAATTGTGTTCGTAGACCGTGTACCATCTGACCTGGTTGGTGACAAGGTCATTATCGACAATTTTGAATCTGCCTTCAAAGCTACAGAACACCTAATTCAGCAAGGCAACAAACGAATAGGTCATATTACTGGTAAAGGAAAATTCATTTTCCAACAAAGAAAGGCTGGTTATCTGGCGGCTCTAGAAAAATATGGCTTAGCTGTAGAAGAGGACTTGATTGTGAGTGCTCCTTCTCTGAGCGAGGAAAATAGTATAGAGATGGCAAGGACATTATTAACAAAAAAGAATCGTCCCGATGCCATTTTTGCAGCTATTGATTCTACAGCTGTAAGCACTATTTTGTTAGCAAAAGAAATGGGAATCAAGGTTCCGGAGCAATTGGCTGTGGTAGGATTCAATAATGATCCAATTGCCTCGGTTGTAGACCCTCCACTTACCACCGTATCGCAACCTCCCGTAATGATGGGAAAAATAGCTGCAGAGCATGTCTTAAACATCACAGAACATGCACCTGAAGTAATCACTTTGGATACTGAATTGATCATAAGAGGGTCATCAGTAAAAACCAAGTCAAAATAAAAGAGCACCACAAACTATGGTGCTCCGCATGGTCGCCTAATCTCATGCTGAAAATTTTTATTTCTTAGTACTAACCGGTGGTCCTAAATAACTAGATTTCAATCCTCCAGCATCTATTACAAACTGCTGAAAGACAACTCCTGGATCGATCATCCAAACTTTTAGCGTATGCACTCCCGGTGAAATACCTGAATGTTCTGATTTCATTTTTTTAATATGATCGGTTACAGAATCATTCCACCATTCAGGATATTCCCAATCTGGCTGAGTTTCGCCCTCATGCATATTGATGATCCGAGGTTCCTCATCATCAATAGCAATTGCAAACTTCAGTCCTTCGTTTTTCTTGTAATTAAGTGTTGGGGATACATATGTCTCTAGTTTGAGATCTCCACCTGTCATCAATGTGAACTCATACTCCAGAACTGGAGTGTTATTGTCAACAACATGTCTAGGAGCATTGGCTGGCTCAATTGTCATAGAAGAACCTGTTCTACCTAGATTAGGCACTTTCACCCATTTGACCTCTTTAGCATCTTGCTTAGAGGTGAAAGCTGCAGCTGGTATGGATACTACTCCATTGTTCTCCACAAAACCTTTCACCTCAGGCAACTTCTGTCGTACAGGCACAGCAATCGTGTATGTTCTATCTGATCCAGTTTGCTTCAATGCAATTTGACCTTTTTCTACATCAGCAGGAACCTGATCCCAATTGATGGAAACTTCAATACGCTCTTCATATTTCACCTCGCTTTCCGTTTTGGATAACTGAATCCAATTCTCTTTGGTACTCACTTCATAACTAAGATCGCCTCCTCCTCTGTTGAACACTTCCAGGTAAAAGCTCTGATCATTGACCGGATCAAATGATGAAAAACTATTGCTAAACAGTCCGCCTTTCGACCATCTGGATTCTGCTCCATGCTCTACCATATATCCCAGCGAGGGATTTTCATCAACTTGAATGTAGGATACGGCAGGCATCTTGTCATTTGGAGGATTGTTCCAACTTTCATAGCCAATATGTACCTGATCCATGAAGTGATTCCACTTCCCGTCATTGATCTGATGATATGCTTTTGTTAATTCTTCATCTTTGAAGAAAAGCTCTTTGGTCTTATCTGCATAAAAGTTAGTAGAAGTCCTTCCTTGTCGGGAATAAGCAAGATTCTTACCCGATGCGATGTACATTTCGTTTAGATTGGCACATAGTGCTACTGGTGATAGCACCAACTGATTGAATGCTGATTGATGGCTGGCAGGTAGTTTTTCATAGATTCTTTCACTTCGCTCTAGTAAGTCCTGATACTCGGCAAGCACACGGTCCGCTTCTCTATAATTGAACAAACTGTAAGTCTCTGGCTTCAACATTTCAGGAGTTCGACGCGCATTGTATTTGGTATACAGAGAAAGTATCTCGCCGATTTCCTGTGCATATTCTCCTCCAAACTGAAGTTTTGCCCATTTGGTATAATATGTAGGGAGATCTTTTGCCTCCATCGTGGATGCATCCCAGGCAAAATCAAGAAAAAAGCTAATCGGAAGCTCCATTGGTTTGATATCTCCTACATTGACAATCCAGAGATCTTTTACACCCCAATCATAGGCCAGATTCATTTGCTCCCAGGTTCGTTCTATCTGCGTGACGTTGAGCCAACGGTAAGAAACCGGACCTCCTACATAGTCGAAATGGTAATACATACCGAAACCACCTGATCTTCCCAAATCCTCCTTCTTGGGTAGGATACGCACATTCCCCCAATTATCATCACAGAACAGCACCATGATATCTTCCGGCACTCTCATGCCCTGATCATAGTAATCCTGCACTTCTTTGTAAATCGCCCAAACCTGAGGTGTCTCCTCAGCTGATTTGTCCGTAACTTCTTCTATATTATCTCTTTGCTTAGCGATGATCTCTTGCAGTAAAGGAACAGCTGCGTCTTCTG
>CAXEKM010000292.1:0-3217 GCA_963996645.1 uncultured Marinoscillum sp. | reverse complement strand
TCTGAAACTATATTGCCCTTTAATTCTCCAAATGCAGGTTGGAAAATACTTTGACCATTTTCTTTCTGAGATCGGATGATATTGAAAAAATCAAATGCTTGTCTACTTAAGCTCATCTGCTCCACTTTGACCATAATTCTATTAGAAAATACCATGGGGGATACTGGCACTTCTCCAACAAGTACATTGGCAAAATTTCCTTCCTCCACCAGTTCTTCAGTGGACAAAGTAGGTGCATTTTCATACAATCTCCCCCAACACTCACAGCATGTGCACTCCCCGACTTGTTCTAAAAGACCACCACTGCCTGGAGGTCCTTCCACCACTATATAACCAGAACAAGGCCACGGATCTTTATATGGAGTATATGGAGGCTCATCTCTCCAAAAAAACATTGGGTAAGTAGTCACATAAAAATAACCTGAATAACGCCATCGAATTAATGGCTGCTCTCCATTTCCGGCTTTACTATCTACCAATACTTTCATGACACTAGCATTGGTTTCTCCTGTTTGAGTGAGTACACTTCGCTGTTCATATTGCGTGTGTATGTTATTGATAGATCCAACTTCAGTTAGCTCGTCTTGAAGTGATCGATATGTATGTCCATCTGATGTTCTAATTTCTATATGATACTGGTGACCCACACTTCCCGAAAACAGACCTTCGTCAATGATATAAAAGCCCGGAGTAACCTCAACATAATCAGCTACTTTAACCCGATCTTCATATAAAGTGATTGATGCTCCGGAAACTGGATTTTGAATAATCGTATCTGCTTCTATGTTACTAGCTCTAGACAAGTGGACAACATGCGGACCAAAGTGATTATCAATATAGCCTTCCACTACCAACTGAGAAGACGCCTGAGGAACTTCAAATGAAATGGGTTCTACGCATCCTGCCAGAACAACAAGAATCAAACCCAATAGGGCATTATGTGAATGCCTTAATCCCATGTATCTGGTTGTTTGTAGGTAGCATTTTCATAAATCTCAGCACAAGGCCATGTCAAATAAGTGGCATCCGGAATGGCAATAGGAACATCGGTGCTATCGATCATCATTGTTGATGTGCTAATAGAAGTAGCATAGAAAATCCCGGTGACAAAATCAGCTGAGCTCGCAGCAACCATATTACCTCTCAGCTCACCTGAAACCGGTTGAAATATACTTTGAGCATTTTCCTTTTGAGAGCGTATGAGACTAAAGAAATCAAAGGCCGTTCTGCTCAAGCTCATCTGCTCTACACTGATTTGCGCCTTTTTGGCAAATACAGCCGGTGAGATTGGAATTTCGCCAACACTCATATTGTAATACGAATCTCCATTAATGACTGCTTCATCAGATAATGACGGATAAGGTTCAAATAAATCCGCCCAGCAATCACAGCATTCGCATTCTCCAACTTTGATGACAAGCCCCCCACTGAATATGGGACCTTCAGTAACAATATAACCTGAGCATGGAAATGGATCATATGGTGGATCATATGGTGGATTGATCGTTAGATGCCACATCGGGAAAGTTTCAGCCTGGTACGTAACTTTGAAACGCCAGCGGGTCAATACTTCTTCACCTTGAGCCATTTTCCCATCCACCAATACCTTCAAGACACTTGCGTCCGTTTCTCCCGTTTCCGTTAATGCGCTACGTTTATCAAATTCTGTCCGCATCTCAGTGATAGTACCAACGTCCTGAAGTTGATCCTGCAACGACTGATACCGATGACCATCAGCAGTCTTAATCTCTATGTGGTATTTGCTACCAATCTTGGTGGAAAGTAATCCTTTCTCTATCATATAATTACCCGCCTCACTTTCAATGAATTGACCAGCCCTGACCCTATCTTCGTATAAGATAATTTCTGCTCCTGTAACAGGGTATTCTACAATCGAATCGGATTCTTCTATTGATCCAGCCTTCGACAACAACACTTTATGAGGTCCATCTCCCGACTGGACATATCCCTCAACAACCAATTGATCTCCTGCAGGTGGTACTTCAAAAGATATAGGCTCTACACAACTGAGAGCTATCGTCATGATACTATATATCCAAATCCTCCTCATTGTATTTTTAGATTATAGCTTACAGAAGGGAATATGGTTCCGATGATAGACAATTGATAAGGTTGTAACACTTTTTCTTCATTTTGCTTAAAGAAGATGGTATATGGGTTTTTGCGCCCATAGACGTTGTATACAGAAAACACCCAGGTTCCTTGCCATTTTTGAGTACGCTTGTGATTCCCTTCCAAAACTAACGCCAGATCCAATCGATGATAGTCTGGAATTCGATATTGATTTCTTCCAGAGAAATACGCTACAGGTTGTCCTTCTATCTGAATGACTGAAAGTGGAATAGTCACTGGTCTCCCCGTATGATACGTGAAGTTTCCAGTAAATGAGAACCTTCTACTCATCACATAGCGCCAGTTGAAATTGGCCACATGCGGTTGGTCGAAATTGGAAGGATATTTAGAACCACCGTTTATGGTTTCACTATCAAAATCACCATCAATTTTCCTGAATGATCTGGAATAGGTATAATTCGCATCAGCTTCTAATCTGCCCGTATTTTTGTTGATTGAGAGCTCAAAGCCATAGGCAAATCCCTTTCCTTGCAACAAGTCTGTTTCCAGATGTTCATTTAGCACCAATTCAGCTCCATCTTTGAAGTCTAACAGGTTTGCAATGTTCTTGTAGAATACCTCAGAAGAAGCGCTGTATTTTTTTCGTTTGTCGTCCCAGGAATATCCCATAGATAGCTGATCAGCACGCTGTGGTTTGAAGTATTTACCACTCGGCTGCCAAATATCAACAGGCGTTACTGCTGTACTATTAGTGACCAAATGTAGATACTGGAATACGGTATTATAGCCCAACTTAAAGGAAGATTGCTCATTGACTTTATATAACAAGGATGCTCGTGGCTCTAATCCAACATAAGCTTTCATAGGCTGAAAAGCACCGTATGATACCGTATCGGTAATGTTACTTTCATCTCTTGGCACATCAGCAGCATATTCATACTGAGTAGCCTGACCAAATGAGACGAACAATGGAATTCTCACCCCATATTCTAATGTCAGGCGATCAGAATATTCGAATCGATCGGCAGCATAAAAGGCATTCTCAAATGCTACCTGATTATCTAAAGAATAGTTGCTAGCATTACTCTCTGCGGTAATCGGTCTGGTCTTACCGGGCTGAATG
>CAXEKM010000291.1:0-8208 GCA_963996645.1 uncultured Marinoscillum sp. | reverse complement strand
TTAAAAATATGATTGAAATTAAGTGTTTCCAACACGGTAGGCTATAATCAATTCAAAACCCAATCTCTTTCAAGGAATCCATATACTAATACCAATCACTTTAGATTACGAACCCCGAAGGTCGAATTTGCGCTCGTTCAATTATTCCAAGGTATTCGTTTTCAGAACTATTTTCCATGAGAAATTAACATCCACCGAACTCTTCTCCAACTTTGTATTAAATTTTATAAACACTGATTAATATGAAAGCAATTGAATACACAGAACGACTAATTGAAGACGTCTATCGGTCAGCTAAAATTCGAGAAACAATACCATCCCCCCACATGCAAGCTCAAATGACTTCCATAACAGGAGAATCTAATTTAGAACATTTATGTTCGGCAATCAATGTATGGATTCTTGATCATCATCTAAGCATGTTATCTCAAGATATTAATGCAAAGAAAAAACTGATAAACCATAAAAAAGGAGACACAGTGAATATTGAAACCTGGCTTAAAGATTTAAACTCTAACAAAGAACAGATTAAGAAGGCACTAATGGATATATTATCACAATCAAAAGATCCAGCAAAAAGTTACCTTATTAAAGAACTAAACTACATTCATGAGGCATCATTTTAAACAGATCGTTTTCTGAATAGACTTGTATCCTCTCTAGCTAAATAACCAGTATTCATTCGCTTCATATGAACAAGAGTAGAGTCCATAAAAAACTACGTCTTACATTACAAAATTCGTTGAACCTAGAACGACATTCACTAAAAAAGACATTTATACTATTCTCTAAGAACTAAAAAACCTCACAGCCACCAGCCGTGAGGTTTTGTAATAAGTATAAAGAAGTGTTTTTAAATTTCTTAGATGTAATTGTTGATGATGTTCTCAAACAGCTCTTGTTTTCCGCTCTTCAACTCCGTGTTGTCACCAAGTTTAGCTAACTGCTCCAATGTCAGTTTTCCAGTCTCAAATTCTTTACCATTTCCACTATCAAACGAAGCATAACGCTCTGCTTTCAGTTTTGAATAACTTGAATCTGTCAAGATCTTATCTGCAGTTATCAATGCTCTGGCAAATGCATCCATTCCACCAATGTGTGCATGGAAGATATCATCCAAATCAGTTGAGTTTCTTCTGGTTTTCGCATCGAAGTTGATACCACCACCTTGCAAACCTCCTACTTCCAGGAAGATCAACATCATCTCAGTCAATTCATTCAAGTTTGTTGGGAACTGATCGGTATCCCAACCATTCTGATAATCTCCACGGTTAGCATCCATACTACCTAAAAGACCTGCGTTTGCAGCAACCTGCATTTCGTGCTGCATCGTATGCTGTGCTAGAGTTGCGTGGTTTACTTCCAGGTTCAATTTGAAGTCATTCATCAAATTATGCTCTCTTAAGAAGGCAATTACAGTTGCTGAATCGAAATCATACTGATGTTTGGTCGGCTCCATTGGCTTTGGTTCAATGAAGAATGTTCCTTTGAATCCTTGAGCTCGTGCGTAATCTCTAGCCATCGTTAAGAACTGAGCCAGGTGATCCTGCTCACGTTTCATATCAGTGTTGAGTAGACTCATATAACCTTCTCTACCACCCCAGAACACGTAGTTTTCACCATTCAATTTGATGGTTGCATCCAAAGCACCTTTTAGCTGAGTTCCAGCTCTGGCAACTACATTGAAATCAGGGTTAGTTGATGCTCCGTTCATGTATTGTGGATTGGAGAACAAATTAGCTGTACCCCAAAGTAACTTCACACCAGAAGCAGCCATTTTCTCTTTTGCATAGTCAGTGATGAAATCAAGACGCTTTTGAGATTCAGCCATCGAATCAGCTTCATCAATCAAATCAAAATCATGGAAACAGAAATACGGTGCACCAATTTTAGTAATGAATTCAAAGCCGGCATCCATTTTATCTTTAGCAGCCTGATATGCATCTGCATTGACACTCCAAGGAAACTCCTTCGTTCCCGGGCCAAATGGATCGCCACCAGTTCCACATAGTGTATGCCAATAAGCAATAGCAAATCGGAAATGATCCTTTAGGGTTTTACCTGCTACTACCTTGTTTTCATCATACCATTTAAACGCTAATGGATTGTCAGACTCTTTTCCCTCGAACTGGATTTTACCAATTCCTTTGAAATATTCTTTATCTCCTAATAAGATATCACTCATGGTTATTTGTTTAAGATTTTGATTAATTCGTTTTTCCAGCTTTGATAAGCTTCCTGATAATTTCCAGATGCTGGCTGATACACTTTCAAGATGGTGTCTCCAGCTACTGCTTCTGCTAATGTTTTATAATATCCTAATCCATACGCTGCTCCTCTTGCTGCTCCGATAGCACCTGTGGTTTCTACCATTTCGATGGGTGCTCCAGAAAGTGAGGCAATCGTGGTACTGAAAATATTGGATTGGAACAAGTTGTCGTTTCCTACTCTTAGTTTATTGATATCCAAACCAAGCTCTTGCATTACTTCCATTCCGTACATGAAAGAGAATGCAATTCCTTCCAATGCCGCACGATAAAAATGTGAATGTTGGTGTCTATTGAATTGAAGACCGAGCACAGTGGCACCTGGATCCTGGTTGGACAACATTCGCTCTGCACCATTTCCGAAAGGCAACATCCGCAAACCATCAGATCCAATGGAAATAGTTGAAGCTTTATCTTCCATTTCCGGATATGACAATCCATTCTTAGCAATCATCTGACGCACATAGCGGTATTGACTTCCTGATCCATTGATACAAAGGAGCACTCCAATACGAGGATCTGCTGAAGTATGATTGACGTGAGCAAAGCTGTTCACTCGTGATTTTGGATCATAAACAGGCTCACCCTGCACTCCATATACCACACCTGAAGTACCACCGGTTGCAGCAATTTCACCAGGATTGAAAACTCCCAATGAAAGCGCATTATTCGGCTGATCACCAGCACGGTACGCAACGTGAATACCCTCACTTAATCCTAATGTATTGGCCGCTTCTGAAGTTAAGGCTCCTTGCTCTCCGAATGTTGGTACGATAGTAGAAATAACACTCTCATCAAATCCACAAGCGTCCATCAGAGGTTTGGATAACTCCTCGTTCTTAAAGTCCCAGAAAATACCTTCAGATAAGCCAGAAACAGTAGTAGTGCAAAGTCCTGTAAGCTTCATGGCTACATAATCCCCTGGCAACATGATTTTGTACACTTTGGCAAAAAGCTCAGGTTCATTATCCTTTACCCATTTGAGCTTAGCCGCTGTAAAATTACCTGGAGCATTAAGCATATGCTCGTTGCTTCGTTCCTCGCCAATGAATTGCAAAAGCTCATCCCCTACCGGTACCGCTCGACTATCACACCAAATAATGGAAGGCCTAATAATATTTAAGTCCTTGTCCACCATTACTAATCCGTGCATTTGATAAGAAATACCAATGCCTTTTACTTTGGAAGCATCGATTTTGGCTTTATCCAAAACCAGGCGAGTAGCCTGTTGGACACATTCCCACCACATTTCAGGGTCCTGCTCTGCAAATCCAGGCTGTGGACTGCTTATTTCTAGTTCGGTCTCCGGATAATGCGCCACGGCTAGTTGACGATTAGTTTCGCCATCCAAAAGGGCCGCCTTGACGCTGGAACTACCGATATCGTATCCGATGAAATACATTTTTAGTAAGTTGTTGTACCCAAATATAATACTTATAGTCTTTTTGACTATTACTTGTTGAAATTTATTTATCTTAGTATTGCGTTGGATTAAAAAAACACGACTGTGGAGCAACAAATTATGGACGACCTGTCCATAGACTGTGTCATATTTGGTTTTACAGATGAACTTAAAGTTTTGCTTGTAAAACATGCAGAAGGAATTAGCAAAGGGAAATGGGCCTTACCTGGCGGATGGATCACTTATGATGAATCACTGGATCAGGCTGCTAATCGTATCCTCCATTTACTGACAGGTGTTGATAATTTGTTTTTGGAGCAGCTGAAAGCTTTCGGCTCAGTAGAACGTTTCCCTTCTAAACGTGTGGTTACAGTCGCTTACTACACCTTAATTCGAGACTCAGATTATGATGTTGTAGCTGGGTTTACTGCTTCTGATGCGCAGTGGTTCTCCATCAATGAGATTCCTGACCTACCATATGATCATCAGGAGATCTTACAATACGCGTGGGATCAGCTAAAGCACAAAGTGAAGCAGGAGCCAATCGGCTTTAACTTATTACCAAAAAAATTCACGCTACTTCAATTACAAAACCTATACGAATCAATCCTTCAGATCAAGCTAGATAAGCCGAACTTTCGCAGAAAGATGCTCGGTATGAAGTTGCTGATCGATTGTGATGAAAAACAGGATAATGTCTCTCATCGTGCTGCCAAGCTGTATCAATTCAATGAGGAAGTATACCAATCGTTAAAAGAGCACAAGTTTGTACTGGATTGGTGATAAAGTTTAAGGTTTTTGTGTTTTAGGTTCTACGACACTGTATTCGGGGAGTGACCTTAGTAATGCTTTCTACACTGAGCTATAATCAATCGATTATTTTCTACTCGATAAACAAGTCTGTGCTCCTGTGTGATTCGACGAGACCACCAACCACTTAGATCACCTTTTAATCCTTCTGGCTTGCCTATTCCTTCAAAAGGAGTCCTTTGACACTGCTTTATTAGTTCATTGACTCTTTTGAGCATTTTCTTATCTGTGGACTGCCAATAAATATAATCATCCCAGGCATGTGTTAGAAACACCAACTCCATTAGTCAAGTAACTCACGCACGGTACCTCCACCATTCTTATATTCCTCCAATGATTCTTTAAGACGCTGGGCATTTTTGGGACTGCTTAACAAATAAAGGGTTTCCTGCATTCCTTCATAGTCTGATTTACTCATCACAACTATGTCCTCACCACTTCTTTGGGTAACGTACAAGGTGTCTCTAGAAGAGATCACCTTGGACAGGAAAGACTTTAGGTGTTGTCTAAAATTTGAATAAGTTGTGATTTCCATAATTCAAAGTTAGTAAATACTTGTACAAGTTAACGTACAATTATCTCTTGTGGTTTTTTACTAGGTCCCAAAATCATTACTTAAAGCTTTGACATAATCACGGCATGATTATTGACAGTTGTTTGCTATGATAAATGAACAATATTCATAATGAAAAAAACTATCCTAATCCTTACCATAATGGCTGCTGGTGTAGCCTGTTTTGGTCAAATCTCTAAAGGCACTTATACTTTCGGAGGCAATATCAATCTAACATCTTCAAACCAGGAAACCAGCTCACCACCCAACAGTGCCAACACAGACAACTTCTCATTCACTTTTGCACCACGAGTGGGCTATTTTGTCAGTGATAATATCTCTATGGGTGTGTCACTTGGATTTTCTCAAAGCTCAACTAAGTATTCCACATCAGCTGGCTCTACTCAAGACACAGAAAATTCAACAACGTCCTTCAGTCCTTCTCTTTTCGCGAGATTTCATAAACCACTGAATGAACAATTGTATCTTTTCATCGAACCTAACATTCAGATGTCAACTGGCACTCAAAAATATACGTTCAACGACGTTACTACCGAGACTGAAATTAACTCTTTTGGGATTGGTGTAAGACCCGGTATTGCCTGGTTCATAACTAATCAGATGGGGCTGCAATTAACTACTGGAAATTTGAGCTATTCAAAAATGAAAAGATCACCTGAGGACAGTGATGATGAAATTACTAATTCCAATTTCAATTTGAACATGGCACTATCCAGTTTCACTGTTGGAATACAGTTTTATCCAGGTCGTTAATAATTTAGCCATTAACCATGCAAAGAGGCTGCCCCAATAATGGCAGCTTCTTCTCCAAGTTCTGCCTGCTTCACTGGAATACAGATATCGTGACTTTGCAAAATCTCCATTACCTGCGGCATGAATAATTGTGAAGACTTCATGATATTTCCCCCAATTACAATCACCTCTGGATCTCTCTGTCTTACAAAACCCACTATAAACTCTCCAAAGTTTTGTGCAAACTCATCAAATAACTCTTTGGCAATTTCATCCTGATCAAAAGCCATCGCCATGTCTTTCACAGACTTCTTATTGCCAGTTCGTAATTCATACTGCTGCTCAAACCACAGGGTGGAAATATAATCTTCAGCAACACCTTCTTTGAAAGGAGAACACCACATAGAAGCATCATCAGCCATGGACTGGTCCATGAATGCAGTACCAATTCCAGTACCCAGGGTCATTCCAATTCCTCTAGAATAGTTACGTGCAGCACCGCTCACAGCCTCTCCTTGTAAGAAACAGCCAGCATCATTCTTCATCAAAATATCCTGAGTTTTCATGCCAATGGCCTCTGAAAGCAAATCTTTCACATTAAGACCATAAAGCGCCTCATATTTATTATTTTCCTTGATCAATGCAATCCCTTTTTCATAATCGAAAGGTCCAGGCATCGCAATCCCTATTCTCGGTGAGAATTGACCAATAAATGAATACATACTTGACAGAATTACCGTTGACCAGTCTTTAATTATTTCATCAACCGTCCCTTTGGCGCGAACATCTCCTCTTACAGCTTTATCTTGTATAACACTTCCTGTATTTAAATCTACAGGTGCTACTGTAATGTGTGAACCTCCAATATCCACACCGTATACTATATTCATATTGCTTAGTCGATGATTAATTTTTCTACAAAGGAACCACTAGATGTTTTTAAAAAATAGATGCCCTTAGCCAATGATGACACATCAATAACTGAAGTTTCTCTAGATATGAAACGCACCTCAGCTCCAGACCTACTGTAAATCGTCAGATCTTCTTCAATACCCTCCAGATGCAACATTCCTGCTGTAGGGTTAGGATAGATAATGGCTTGCTTTTCTTCAGCTCTTAAAATCAATTTTGGCGACCAGGCGCTCATTAATTCTGCCAATAATTCTGGATCTATGCTTTGATCATAAACCCGCACTTCATCCAGCGTTCCCTTTAAATCATATTGTGCATCTCCGGCCAATCGCTTACCAATCGAAATGCCAACACTTGCTAAACTAATTTCACCTGAATGAGCTAAAAAAGCATCTAACATCCCATCTATATACATCTGCATGCTAGAGCCATTATACGCTACCGTCACATGATACCATCGATCGACCTCCATTTCCTCACTGCTGTCCAAATCTTTAATTCCATTAGTGGTATTGACTGTCCATCGGAGTTTTTTATCTGCTGTGGTAGAAAGCTTCCAGCGTTGCTCCCAGCTACCATGTGAAATCAAAAAACGTTCTTCTGAGAAATTGGTAAACTTTACCCAAAGCGATATTCCTATCTGATTACGAAAATTGAGTTCATCAGCATTGCTTACCAATAACTCATGTGTAGCACTTGACAGTCGTAAAGCCTCTAAAGCCTCCTCTTCTGGTCCATCTACATAATTTCCTCCACTTAACGAAGTACTGAAATGATTAGCACTTTGATCTGAAACAGTTTCATTCATGGATAGCTGCAACATTGGCTCCGACAGGCTTTGTTGAGCCACAATCAAAAACTCCTTTCGTGAAGTACTTGACTCAGTACTATTGGACGCAATAAGTGATACAGACACCACTCCTTCTGCCTCTGTACTAATTTCTACGCTCGGTCCATCTATTGAAAGAATAGTCCCTCCATCTATCGACCAATCGTAAGTCAAATCCAAATCTTTAGGATCCGTAACAGACGCCTCTACAGCGAAAGTAGCTCCTGGGCGAAACCAATTACTTTCTGAAGAAATAGCGTTTATTACTGGTGGTTCAGGAATCAACTCCACCACCTCTATAGTAAGACTATCTGAAACCGATTGACCTTCTGAAGTGGCGATAACCTTAATTTTCACTTCTCCTAATTCAGCAGGTGTGTAGCTTAGTTCTGATGCTGAAGCCTCTTGCAATACATCATTGACAAACCACTGATAGCTGACCGATTCAGCACCTGAAGCAGTGCAGTAGATAGCAGAAGTGGTACCTAGCTCAAGCTGATTCGTAGGTGACGCCAATCTTTTAATTCGTAGTTCTGAGGTGAAGTCATATCCATAATGGTAATCAACAATAGCTTCTCCAGCATATAACTTTCCGCTAACCTCCTCCAAAACAGAACCTGTTGGCAACAAGCTTACAAGTATGACACCTTTCGCAGGAATACTGATCATTTGTGATCCAATG
>CAXEKM010000290.1:0-2044 GCA_963996645.1 uncultured Marinoscillum sp. | reverse complement strand
TTTAGAAAATGAATGGGTAATGCCTTCATTGGAAGAACTACAAGCCAGAGAAAGCATCAAACGGGAGTATTGCTCAACATCTGGACTATGGGACATGGTTGCTTCATCAGCTTGATACTCATGAATCAGCCGTAAGTCTGACTTGATAAAATAAATGAATGGATTGAACCAACAGATAGCAGAAACCAGCTCCATTAAAACCAGATCATAAGTATGCTTATGATCCACGTGTGCCTTTTCATGAGATAATA
Source organism: uncultured Marinoscillum sp. (assembly GCA_963996645.1). Classification (GTDB taxonomy): domain Bacteria; phylum Bacteroidota; class Bacteroidia; order Cytophagales; family Cyclobacteriaceae; genus Marinoscillum. The sequence goes on along the minus strand of CAXEKM010000290.1, from coordinate 1,793 downwards.
TCAAAGCTTGTGATTGCTCATCAATTGACTGAAAGCTTGATACAAAGACCCATTTCCCAAAGGAGAAAAAACTGGCATTACCTGAAACCTGTACAAGCTGAACACCTGACCGGACTTCCAATTCGTATTTACGAACCAGCCTCACCACCTTACTAATTGAAAGAACTAGTCTACCTAAGAAATAAAGCACGCCAACAAGATAGATTGACATTATCACCACTGGAATGACTGCATACCAATTCATACCAGAAGCAACCTTCTCCGATGATTGAAAGACTACATTAGAATTTTCCGTCAAATTCCAGCTGTACAGCTCCGTTGAAGCAACTGCATCGTAAACCGGAATTTCCAACAGAGGGATTACGAATGAAAGCAAAACAGTGGCAATCAAATACACTCGACTCCATTGGAAAGAAGATAAATTGTGAAGAAATAAACGGTAAACCACCCAGAATAGGAAATGGCAACATGACACCTCCAGCAAATAGATCAGCCAACTCATGATGGATCCTTTTTATATTGATCGATCAAATCAGAAATCTCTTTGATATCTTTTTCAGAGAGCTCATCCTCCTCTGCCATAAAGGAAACGACATTGTTCAAAGACCCACCGAAAAAATTCTTCACAAGGTCTTTCACAACATGTTTTTTGTACTTGATCCGAGATACTATCGGAAAGTATTCATGGGTTTTTCCATAGGCCTTGTGACTTACATAGCCTTTAGTTTCAAGAATTCTAATGATAGAAGAGATGGTAGTATAAGGTGGCTTTGGCTCTGGATACATCTCCAAAACATCATTCACAAAGCCTTTTTCAATCTCCCAGAGAATCTCCAGAGTGGTTAACTCTCGCTGTGTAAGTTCTTTCATAGGTTAAATATATAACGCAACTTTGAGTTATTCAACTTAACTATGCGTTATTCAACGTTAACTTACGTTAAAACTTGATTTTTAATCATAAAAAATGCCCTCAAATAGCATTTGAAGGCATTTGTCTGAATTATCCTGACTATATTTTGTAATCTTTTAAAATGTTAATGCTCACCAGCTTCTACATTTCCTCCATTCAAATTATAGTTACCGTGAAGAACCACTTCTCCATTGATTAATTCTTGTGGACCTAATACTGCTACATGCTTTCCATCATCGTAACCAGCATCTACCTGAACCTTTTTAAATCCATCGTTTGAATTGATAAAAGCAAACGACAATTCACCTTCTTTAAGTAGTTCCGTAGAAGGCAGCACCAAAGTAGAATCCACCTGGTATATGATTTTCCCAAAAACCACTGAATTGATCGCTACGTCAGGAAAATCTTCATCCGGATGCACGTGAATATTGGCAGAAAGAGTCTCCCTACTAAGTTGTGAATTCACCAAAAACACTTCCCCTCCATATTCCTGTGTTTCACCAGGCAATCTCAAAAGCACCTTCATACCTTTTTTCACTTTGCTTAAGTCTTGCTGATATACCTGAAGCTCCACATGCTCGTGTTCATGATTCAACAAACTTAAAATAGGTTCGGAAGTGTTGACATGCTCACCAGTCTTCAAAAATAGATCCGTAACCATTCCAGCAATTGGAGCTCTTAATGGTAAGGTTTGATTTACTGATTCTGATGAAATCGAAGAGGCGTTAATTCCTAGTCGATTCAAATCAGCTTCAATAGCTCTAAGATCAGCTTCAGCAGCTATTTGGTCACTCATTAATTGCTCATAATTTCTCTGTGAAACCGTTTTGCCATCCAGCAACTCCGATTTACGAGCTACATCCTTCTGTACAAACTCAAGATG
>CAXEKM010000289.1:0-4403 GCA_963996645.1 uncultured Marinoscillum sp. | reverse complement strand
CTGTAGGTTTGTCCTTTAGGTTTCTGGTGAGGGCCAGTTCGGCATAGAGTCTTTGGAGCTGCTCGTTTAGGTCTTCTATTTTGTCAATGATGGACAATTCTTCTGTTTTGATGGCTGTTAAAGCATCATCATAGAAAACAATAGCTTGTTTAAGTTCGGTTAGTGAAGTACCTGCATCTCCTCCCAGCTTTTTGTTGGTGTTCAACAGGCTGTGCTTCTCCTGCAAAACAGCCTTGCGAGATTCGAGCTTGATAACTTGAGCTTTGAGTTTATCTGCTGCACGTGAAATGCTATCTATCCGCTGATCTTTCTGAATAGGAGAGAGGTAGTTCAGGTTATGATTGACTGAAAGAACAGTGAATGTGCCAGTTGCTTTCACTTGCACACTCTTACCATCGATGTAAGGAGATAGCTCTTTTAATTTGATGATTGATTTTCCGGCTGGCAGGATGATGGAGCCTGTTCTGGTAACCTGGGCACCTTCCAGAAATATGGTTACCTGCTCTATTTTGCTTGTGAGTGGACGTTCTGTATATGATTGGCTAAAGGCCGATGTTACAGACACGAAAAGGAGTAGTGTGATAGATCTCATGCGCTTTTTTATGATTGAGATGCATGAGGTGTGGAGATTCCATAAAATAGGAAGAAGTTTTTTTAGTAATTGATTTGAGTTTGATCAGCAGGTATAATCACGATCATCATGATGAACGTGATTATACTAGTAGATCGAAAGCTGTCATTCTGCCAACCCAAAGTAAAAGCTGAAGATACCTAGCGTATTGAAAAATCCATGAACCATGATCATAAACCACAGATCGTACTTTCGCTTATAAAAAATGATTGAAAAGATCGCCCCTGTTGATCCGGCAACAAGCTGACCGGTGATTCCTTGCTGCATGTGCATGAAGCCGAAAAAGCCGCAGATGATTAGAATATTGATTACGACACTTATTTTACTGTCTCCGAAGAACTTGACGAATTGACGCATTAAAAAGCCTCGGAAAATGATTTCCTCTCCAAAGGCTGCTGTAGCCCAAATGATTCCCAGCCAGGTTAAGGAGGTTGGTAAATCTCCCTCCAAATGAGACAATTGCGATAGATCAATAGGAATACCTGTCAGCATTTCGATCGCAGGAACCAATATAGCAACGTAAAAGACAAAAGTGCCAAATGCAGTCAAAGGCGCCAGGATCAATAGGTTTTTAGCCGTGAATTTCTCACGATACATTCCAATAGCGGCAAAAGGTTTTCCATTGAATTCGAAATAGCTAGCTACGATAATGACTAAGGAGAGTATGATGTTTTCAAAAATGGTTCTGGTAATAGGACCAAAGTACATGAATAAGATAATGGCCAGCGTCGCTAAAGGAAGGAGTATTTGTTTTGGTGATAGGTTTTTCATCTTTCTGTTTGTTTGAATTGATATGAGCGAATATCAATTCATATGGCCTGTCTGGAAAGATGTTTCTGCTGGACTATCGTTAGGACAGGTTGAATTGTAACGGTTTGACTACTGATTCATCCAATTCTTGAAATCGCTGGTTTTTGGCCTGCTAACGATGAATTCCTGATCTCTTGGATTGGTCACAAAAAGGATCACTCGATGATTGAAATACGGCTCTATTTTCGAGATGCAAGACTTAGAGACTATTTGTCCACGATTGATTTTGAAGAATTTGGTTTGATCCAATGTGGTGTAGAGGTCATCAATCGTCTCCTCGATGATGAAGCGTTTGTCCAGCGTGACACCAAACGTGATGCTGTCTTCTGAATAGCAATAGAGCAGATCGGCTATTTTGAGCTGTACAAATCCGTTCCCGGATTTGACCAAAATGCCTTCTCTTTCGGCAGGAACTTTTAAATCACTAAGCAAATGCTTTAGGGTTGCTTGATCCAATGTCGAAGACTTATTGGACTGGAGGAATTTGTTAAGCGCGCCCTTTAGATCGTCCTTTTGTATTGGTTTCAATAAATAGTCTACACTGTTGACCTTGAATGCCTGAATGGCATATTGATCAAAGGCAGTAGTGAAGATGATAGGAGCTTTTACCGTTGTTTTTTGGAAAATCTCAAAGCTTAATCCATCGGCCAGTTGAATGTCCATGAATACCAGATCCGGAGACTCATTTTGCTCAAACCACAGCACAGCATCTTCGACTGTATCGATGATTTCCAACAAGTCGAACTTAAAGTCACATGTCTTCAGCATGGATTGCAGCTGGTTGACTGCCCGGATTTCGTCTTCGATAATTAAGATTTGCATAGTTATTCTTTTGGCAAGCTATCATTCAACAAAGGGAGCGCAACTGAAAATTGATGGCCATCATTGACTATTTCTACTGATCGATCAGAGATGAGTGCATACCGCTTTTCAATGTTTTTCAATCCCATTTTGGTAGAAGGCAGCTGGGTAGATTTCTTTTGAATTTTATTGCTGACAACTATAAAATCATCGACCACATCAACGTTGATTACCAGTGGTTTGGCTCTGGAAACTACATTGTGTTTAATGGCATTCTCCAGGAGCAATTGCAAGCTCATGGGCGCAATGAATTGATCTTCCGAGCCTGGCGGGATATTCCAATTCACTCTTAAGTTGTCTCCGAATCGTTCTGATTGCACATGGATGTATGCTTTGGCAAATTTCAACTCCGCCTTTAGGGAAATCAAATTCGAATTGCCAGATTCCAGTAAAAACCGATAAATATCAGACAGTTTGTCTACAAATTGCCTGGCGTCCTCTTTGGGGCTTTGGTCAATGATATCGCGTAGAGTGTTGAGCGTATTGAAGAAAAAATGCGGCTGGGCTTGATTACGAAGGGTGTCTAATTCTGCCTGGATGATTGCCTGTTTGGCTTGTTCTTCTTGCCTAATTGATTTTTTGAGCAGAACGAAGAAGTAAACGGCTTCATAAATAGCCATGATCATTGTCGTAAGAAAAACGGTGAGGATCAATGATCGGGTTCTGTCCTGAAATTCATAAGAAACCGTATCGACGAATTGGGACACCAGATTAATCCCAATAAAATCAATCACTAGTATGGTGATCAAAGTACAAATAAAGAGAAGGCTTATCCGTTTGACGCTATCCTTTAAGCTGGGATATAGGATTCTTAACCGGATTAAGATGAATCGATTAATGAGCCAATCGGAAGTGGAAAAAAACAAAGAGGCTACGAAGGAGATGGTGAGCTCTATGTTGGTGAGACTTTCATTGGACAGGTTAAAGGCGTAGATCGCTGACAACCCTAGAAATAAAACACCTATGATGACGAACCATTTATCATCAAATCCCAGGTATTGTATCCGCTTTTCTCTTTTTGTGATCATTCAAGTCTCAATTGTTTACCTGTTTCGCTGCAAAACTTAGTTCATTAGCCAATTTACAAAAGGACTTTGAGTTGAATCGTCGTTAATGGTATTTGAATTGTTAAAAGTTGAAAGGGGAAGATGGTAAGAAGCTTATAGTTTGAAACTAAAGTAGTTCAATGAGCAATTCTGGCTCATTTATTTCCCAGGTCTCATAGATTGATTTATAATTATTTGATCTAAAGTCTGAAGAGGTAAGGTCATTCAGTGATTGGATAATGACGTCATAGAATGATCGACTTTCGTCATTAATGATCGACTCCCATAGAGTCGGTAATTCAAGTGTAAATGAGATCCCGTCTTCATCTATTAGCTCTTCATCATCACTATACCTATAACAAGAGACGTAGCCATTGGTATTGCTGATCCATAGTATGATACTTTCAAATTCGGCATCCGATGAGGATGCTTCTATTAATTGGTTAACCAGTTCTATCAGATCAAGCTTTACTTTGTTCAGGTTTGTTGATTCGCTAATCTTTGTATTGTCCATTGGGTAAAAAAGTGCTTTTAACTGTCCTAAATACCAGACTTAGATATTGATTCTTTGTTGGAGACAATTCTAATAAAGTCAAGGTTATATTCTGGGGTAGGTGCTTCTAAGCTCTACCGTTTGCAAAGTGTAAATGGTCAATGTCTCTAGCTTTTGTAATTAGGGCTACAGGCGAAAGATTTCAAATTATTCCAAATTTTGCCCGCAGAGTTCAATATCACTAAATCGCTTCCAATCGGAATACTTCAGATAATTCGGTTGAAACGGGAGATAAATCGGCATTGGTCTCCATTAGGTCAGCCATGTATGCCCACCACTTCTTTACTATTTCTTGATCTCGCAAATCTTGGGACCCAGTAGTTCCATTGATAGACTGAAATGCAAATAAAGTATTGGATTCTTCATCTAAAAATATGAAGTACTCACTGATGCCAGCATCCAAGAGTAACTTTTTAAGTTCAGGCCAAATCTCATCATGCCGTCGTTTATACTCTTCTTTGCAATTAGGCATCAATTTCATTTTGAATGCCAGTTTTTTCAT
>CAXEKM010000288.1:0-6008 GCA_963996645.1 uncultured Marinoscillum sp. | reverse complement strand
GGAGACCTAATATTTGATGATGTGAACGGAGATGGAGTAATCAACTCTGATGACATTACGAATATTGGATCGCCATGGCCTGATCATATCATTGGTTTGAGTTTGTCTGCAAACTGGAACGGATTTGATTTTAGTGCACTTTTGAGCACTCAGCTTGGACATGAAATCTATAGAACTTACGAGCGTTCAGATGTACCTTATAGCAACTATCAGTCATTCTGGTTAGACAGATTTACAGAAAGCAATCCAAGTACTGAGCTTCCAAGATTAGTGGCAAATGACCCTAACGGTAACCAAAGACCTTCTGATTTCTATGTAGAGGATGGTTCATTCTTGAGACTTAGAAACATCCAGTTAGGATACAATCTTCCTTCAGATTTATTGGAAAAAGTGAAGTTGAGTGGTGTAAGAATCTATGTAACTGCTAACAATATCTTCACTCTGACTGGTTATAGAGGATTTGATCCAGAAATCGGTACCAACGATTGGATTTTGGATACTGGTATTGACAAAGGTTATTACCCTTCCAATAAGACAGTAGGTGGTGGTATCAGAATCACTATGTAATTCAAGCAATAGCGACTTTAAAAATTATTACTCATGAAATTATCAAAAGTAATCATAGTAGCGCTACTGCTAAGTAGCGCCTGCAAAGAAGAAATACTTGAGGTAGATCCAGTTACTGAATATCTATCTGACAATTTTTATCAAACAGAGGAGCAGGTTTTCTCCGCTTTAGTAGCAGCATATGATCCGGTAGCCTGGTCAATGGCTTATGGTCAATGGATCTCACCAGTAATGTTTGGTGAAATCAGATCTGATAATTCCAATGCAGGTGGCGATCCCTCCGATAGTGATCAGCCAGCTTGGCAGGAATTGGATGACTTCAGAGAAACGAACACGAATACCGTTTTACAACCTATTTATGAACGTAATTACACGGGTATTTTTAGAGCGAATCAAGTTATCCTTAAAACTGAATTGACTTCTGCTAATGTTCAAAGATTTCAGGCTGAAGCAAAATTCTTAAGAGCATACTATCACTTCGAGTTATTCAGACATTTCGGTCCTAGTCCAATCATTGATAGAACCCTTACTCCGGATGATATCAACGAGACTAGAAATACAATGACTGAGATGATGGAATTCATCACTACAGATTTGAAAGAAGCAATAGAGGTATTGCCATCCACATTGTCAGAATCCGAAACCGGTAGAGCTTCCAGAGCGACTGCACAAGCGCTTTTAGGTAAAGTCTATTTATACTGGGCAGACCTTGATAACGATGATGCTGCCAAGTTTGATTTAGCAGCTCAATACCTTGGAGAAGTTGTTAACTCAGGTCAATATCAGTTGGTAGATGATTACAATGAGCTATTTGCTTATGGAGTTAAGAATACGGTTGAATCAGTGTTCGAGGCACAGCACAGTAATCTTTGGTCAAGTGACTGGGGATGGTTTGAAGGAATCGAAGGTAATGGAATCGTACAACTTTGTGGAATTAGAGGGTTGTGTGAATCACATCCAGATTATTCTCCAGGATGGGGTTTCATGATGCCTAAGGCAGGGCTTTATGATCACTTCTTATCAGATGATACCTACAGAAGAGATGCAGCCGTAATATCTGTGGCTTCACTAGAATCTGACGTTGCTGGTATGGGATGCGCTACTGCGGTTGATATAACACAGCTTAATCCGAATGATTTCGAAGGTTACTTCCAGGGTAAATACGCAAACTACTTAGCGTATAATGGAAACAATGTGAATGGTGGAGATCCAAACCTTACTAAGGATCCTAATACACACATCATCAGATATGCAGATGTACTGTTGATGTTAGCAGAATCTCTACACCGTGGTTCTGGAAGTGATGCAGAAGCTTTGACTTACATCGATATGGTAAGAGAAAGAGCTGCAGGTCCTGGTGACAATACCGGTTCATTTACTACAGGTCAGCAGGTAATGACTCAGCAAGGATGGGATTTGCAAGATTTGATCTGGTATGAGCGTCGTGCTGAACTAGCTGGTGAAGGTGATAGATGGTATGACCTTGTAAGATCAGGAAGAGCTACTTCCAGCTTATTTACAGACGCTTTGAGATCAGGAAACTTTGTTGATGGACAATCTACCTGGATTCCAGTTTCATTGGATGAAACAACTGTAGCGCCAAGTATTACTACTTATCCCGAGAGTAATCTATTTCAATAAAAACAGACTATCAATTTAATATCTTAAACAACTATCAAAATGAAGAAGCAATTTTTGAGTGCCTTCCGTATGGGTTGGCTAATGGTCGCAGCCTTTTCTGTGGCAGTGCTTTCGTCTTGTTCTGATGAGGAAACTCCAGAGCCAGAAGAAGTAATCGCTAGTTTCCAGTATGAAATCAGCGAAGAAAATTATTTACAAGTAACATTCACAGACTTCTCACAAGGTGCAGACTCTTACGCTTGGGATTTCGGTGATGGTAACACATCAACTGAGGCAAATCCAGTTCACGAATACGCTGAAGCTGGTACTTATACCGTAAAATTAACAGCAACAGGTGAAGGTGGATCTGCAGAGCGTTCTGAAGATGTAACAATCACTGATCCATTTGCAGCATTGAGAGTACTTGCTGGTGATGATTCTAAAACATGGAAGCTTTACAGAGAAGGTACTGCAATGTCACTTGGTGCTAGTGCTACGGAGCCAGCAAACTATTGGGCTGGTTTGACTAATGATGGTTCTAGACCATGTATGTACGAGCAAACTTTCACATTTAGCCTGGATGGTACTTATACTTTTGATGATAATGGAATGTTCTGGGCTGAATACGGTGTGTTCAACAACTTAGAAGGATGTGATTCAGATGTAACTGCAGAGTCTTGCATGGATGTATCATCAGGAGCATTAGTAAATGCATGTGGTGATGATGTTAGCGCTTGGTTGAGCGGATCTCACACATATACTTACAATACATCAACTAACGAAATCAATATTGATGGTGATGGTGCATGGATTGGTGTTCCTAAATTGACCACTGATGGTTACACAACTACTCCTGTTAGTTCAGTAACTTTCAAAGCTACTATCGAGCAGTTAGAAGGCTATGACTTGATGCATATTGTATTTGATTACGGTGATAACTATTGGCCAATTACTTACGCAAGCTATTCTGATGCTTCATTAGAGCCTGCAGTGGTAACTGAGCAAGCTGAATTTGGAACTGATCTTGACAATGTGGCATTCGAAGAGCTATCTCATACATTTGAGTCAACTACAAGTTTTGTTGAACTTGGAACTATAGGAGGTGCATCTCTAATTGAAGTAGGTGTGGACGATCCAGCAGATGCTACAGCTGCCAAAGTTGGTAAATTCACAAGAATTGCTTCTGATTATCAAGAAGCTCAGCTTCAAGTGAACCCTGATCCTAAGGACATTTTGTTTGATAACATTACGACTATTTCTATTGATGTATTCGTGCCAAGTACTAATGACTTCACTGGATCTTTGACTCAAGGTTTTGTTTTCGGTTTGGCTGATGTAAGTCAGACAGAGCAGTGGTGGACAGATCTTTATCAATGGGAAGCAGTAGTTGAGGACTTGGATACATGGGTAACTTTAACATTCGATATCACTACACCAAATACTGTTTCATTAGGAGATGGATCTAATCCAACTACTAGAACTGACCTTGATATGTTCTACATCGGTTTCGGTGGTGGAGGTCACTCTACTGAAGCTACAGTTTATGTTAGAAACTTAGTAATTGAATAATTAGTGGGAAGCTTAGCTTCCACATTTCTTCATACTTCTAATTATTCTCATTGGGTGGCTCTGCCACCCAATGTTTAATTTATCTTCAATAAATATGCCAGCGAAAGTATTTATTTCTTTATCTCTTATTTTACTGTTCTTTGCTTGTAATGATGAAGGAACTACGGAGGTAGAACCATCTAATTTGACATCTAATGATGTCTCTATTTCTGAAACAGAAACGACTCGTTCTGTTATTCTTGATTTGTTTCTTTCTGCTCCACAAAATGAGCAAGTCATTATCAACTATGCCACACAGGATGGAACAGCACTGAAAGATGAAGATTACGAAGCTGCTACTGGTTCTATTGTTTTTGAAGTAGGAGATATGAGAGAATCATTAACGATCAGCTTGATCGGAGATGAAGAATTTGAAGAGACAGAGTCTTTTTACGTCTCACTTTCAGCTCAGTCAACCAATGTGATAATTGATACAGATTTAATAGAGGTCACCATTCAGGATAATGATGAGCCCCCAGGCAACGAATTGATCATACCTTCATCAGGATATCAATCTCCAACAGAATATGATGGATACCAGATGGTTTGGCAGGATGAATTTGATCAAGAGTCATTGAATCTGAACGATTGGACCTATGAGATTGGCAACGGATATAGCGGCTGGGGCAATAATGAATTAGAATACTATACCGATGAAAACACCTCTATGGTGGATGGTAATCTGGTAATCACCGCAAACAAAGAATCAAGAGGTGGCTATAACTACACCTCATCAAGAATTATAACAAAGGGCAAGCAGGAATTTAAATTCGGAAGAGTTGATATCCGTGCTGTCTTGCCGTATGGACAAGGAATTTGGCCAGCATTATGGATGTTGGGAGCCAATATCGATCAAGTGAGTTGGCCTAAATGCGGAGAGATCGATATAATGGAAATGATTGGTGGTGGAGACGGAAGAGATAATGTAGTTCACGGTACTGTGCATTGGGATAACAATGGTAGCTACGCGAATTATGGAGGAAGTACCAAGTTGTCTTCAGGCATTTTCAATGATGAATACCATGTGTTCTCCATTATTTGGGATGAAGCAAGTATTGTTTGGCTATTGGATGGTGAAGAATTTCATGTGATTGATATAACGCCTACAGCACTTTCTGAATTTAGAGCGGATCAGTTTTTTATTTTCAATGTAGCAGTTGGAGGGAATTGGCCTGGTAGTCCAAACAGTTCTACGACATTCCCACAATTTATGATTGTTGATTACATTAGAGTGTTTGAAAAACAGTAACAACCCCCTAAAATGATTAAAATACTAGTATCTGGATTAGCACTAACCATGCTATTGGCTGCCTGTACGTCTCATAAAATGCAGTCTGAAAAGGTATCATCACCAAAGGAAGTACTTGTTTGGCAGGAAGATTTTAATGGAGACTCATTAGATCAGAATAAATGGACACCTATAATCGGAAATGGATGTCCATCCAATTGTGGATTTGGAAACAATGAACTTCAATATTACTCTGATGATTTTAACAATCTTGAGGTCAGTAATGGCACTTTGAAGATTAAAGCAATTATTGACTCCACTAAAGAAACCGGATATTCTAGTGCCAAATTAGTCACCAAGTCAAAGGGTGACTGGACTTACGGTAGAATAGAAGTCAATGCAAAACTACCTGAAGGTAGAGGTACCTGGCCAGCGATTTGGATGTTGCCTACTTTGGACAGACCTATGGATTGGCCTTTGGATGGTGAAATCGACATTATGGAGCATGTTGGTTACAATCAAGGAATGGTTTATGGAACTATTCACACCAAAAAGTTTAACCACATCATTGGTACACAAAAGTCAGATAGTTTATTCATTGACGATATCAGCCAGCAATTTCATCTATATGGGTTTAACTGGAATGATTCCAGTATGACCTGGTCCATTGATGGTAATGACTATTTGACACTTAATAAGGGAAAGGAAAACTACGAAGGTTGGCCGTTTGATCAGAATTTTCACTTAATACTTAACCTCGCCGTAGGTGGAAACTGGGGTGGTAAGTTTGGTGTAGATGAAAGCATTTGGCCACAGACATTTGAAATTGATTACGTTAAAGTATACCAACAACAATGAACTATAAATTAACACTGTTTCTTGCATTCATAGTTTTGGCGCTCAAGCTCAGAAACTGTCAGAAGCTCAAATAGCCAGTAAAGTAGATAGTCTGGTCGCCATTATGACCATTGCAGAAAAAGTTGGT
>CAXEKM010000287.1:0-3844 GCA_963996645.1 uncultured Marinoscillum sp. | reverse complement strand
TCAGATCTCCAAAAATTGGATACAACAGCATAGAGACTTTGGGAATAAAACTGCTGGAAGGTCGAACTTATGACCCATCGTTTAGTGATGATGACAAAAGGATTATACTCAACGAATCCGCTGTAAAACTGATGGGACTCGAAAATCCTGTTGGCAAGCGCATACGATATGGCGATGATGACTACAGAGAAATCATAGGTGTCGTAGAAGACTTTCATTACGGTTCTTTACACAAGGAAATCGCTCCATTGATTTTTCGATTTAGGGATTGGGGAAGAAATTATTTTGTGAGAATTCAGCATGGTAACGAACTTAAGACGATTGATCAAATAGAAGAAGTTTACCATGAATTCTATCCTAAATATCAGTTTGAATCTAAATTTCTCGACGATGAATTTGAATCCCTTCATGCTACTGAGCAGCGTGTAGGAAGTCTTTCAAGCTATTTCGCTTTTTTCGCTATACTTATTTCTTCACTGGGTCTTCTTGGTTTAGTGATTTTTACAACAGAGCGGAGAATTAAAGAAATAGGCATTCGAAAGGTGCTCGGTTGCTCAGTTACTAATATAGTGTTTTTACTATCGTGGGATTTTACAAAGATGGTGTTAACAGCCATTCTGATAGCCGTCCCTCTAAGCTATTTTGGTTTAAAGGATTGGCTACAAGATTTTGCCTATCATATTGACTTGAGCTGGTGGTACTTTATATCCGGTGGGGCTGTTGCTTTGCTCATAGCCTGGACCATTACCAGTACTAAAACGATTCGGACGGCAATCGCAAACCCTGTAAAAGCGCTGAAAGATGAGTAGGACCAAACCCCCTAAATTTTTCACTCACTTTTTCCAGTGGTATTGTCGCAAAAATCTGCAGGAATTCATTCTAGGAGATCTGGAGGAGCAATTTGAGCAGGATATAGAAGACTTTGGATCAACCAAAGCCAGGCGACGTTTTGCCTGGAATGTTATCCGGTTCTTCCGACCAGGTATCGTACGCCCAATTTTTGGATCAATTAAACTCAATAATACAGGAATGTTCAAAAACATGATGACGCTGGCTTGGCGCAATGCGCTGAGGCAGAAACAATTCACCTTAATCAACCTTTTTGGTCTCACACTCGGCATTGCAGCTTGTTTGATGATTAGTCTCTATGTCTACGATGAGCTGAATTATGATAAATTTCATACAAAAGCAGATCGGATCTACCGTGTAAATCAACCAAGTATTTGGGGTGACTGGGACGAGATGATTGCCAGCACCGGACCAAATGTGGCTACCGCACTAAAGGAAGAAGTGCCTGAATTTGAGGAGGTAACCAGGGTGATGGAGATCGGATCTTTGGTGGTGACTCCAGATAAAAAGCAGACAATTTATAAAGAGCATCGTGTTTTTGGAGCAGAAGAAAACTTCTTTAAACTATTCGATTTCACTTTGCTTCATGGAAATGCTGAAACGGCTTTTTCTCAGCCGAATAGCATTGTTTTGACAGAGGAAACGGCCAAAAGATATTTTGGATATGAAGTAGATTTCACCGGTCTGATGGATCAGTCCATTGAGGTCAAAGAATGGGATGGTAATTGGAAACCATTTAAAATAGTTGGCATCTTAAAAGACATTCCTGAGCAGTCCCATCTGCAATTTGATATGTTGGCTTCCATGTCTGGTTATCAAAATCAAATGGACAATCATGGATGGAAATGGATCTGGAACATATTTGGGACGTATGTTTTGGTGAAACCGAATGTCGATGTTGCTCAGGTGGAAGAACGAATTCAGGACTTACCAGCTAAATGGGCTGCCCCAACAACTGAAAGAATATTCAATCAAACCGTGGAAGAATTTACCAAAGGACATCCATGGACACTGGAACTGCAATCATTAAGTACGGTTTATAGTGATGGTAGTCCAGATATTCATGGGTTGGGGCCAACAGGAAACCCTTTGTTCATTAAAATATTCACAGCTATAGGTGTTTTGGTGCTGTTACTGTCAGCAATCAACTTCATGAACTTATCTACTGCACGATCTACAGGCAGAGCAAAGGAAGTAGGTGTGAGAAAAGTACTAGGTTCCGCTAGAAGCATACTAGTCAATCAGTTCATTTTGGAATCCATAATGTATGTCGCATTAGCTACTCTGTTAGGAATAGGTTTGGTTTTCCTTTCGGTGGATTGGTTCAATTCCCTTACACTCAAAGAAATGAACCTGATAGAGTTACTTAGTCAACCGACCGTCATTGTGGCAATTCTTGCTTTTATACTGATCGTGGGAGGTTTAGCTGGGTTCTATCCTGCCATGGTGATTTCTGCTTTCAAACCTGTACAAGCACTAAAAGGCCAATCAGGTCATGCAATAGGAGGTAAATGGGTTAGAAATGGATTGGTTGTCTTTCAATTTACCGTTTCCATTGCATTGATCATATGTGCTGCTTTTGTGCAGAAGCAATTGACTTATGTTTCCAATCTCGACCTGGGTATGGATAAGGAGAATGTGCTACAGATTCACAACATTGAGCAGTTTGGATTTGAAACCGGACAGCTAAAATCGAAACTAGAGTCATTACCAGCTTTTACCAAAGTCGGAAAGTCTTTTGGGTTACCACCAAATATCTTATCTGGTGATCGATACATGGCTGATGAAGTACAGAGCGAAGTAGTTCAAATGAGGAATGTGCGATTAGAAGGCGATTATTTGGATCTGTTGGATATAGAGTTCGTCGAGGGAAGAAATTATGATTCTTCTAGACCAGCAGATAAGTACAAGGTGATCATTAATGAATCTGCAGTGAAAATGCTTGGTTGGTCTGGTGAAGACGAGATTGTAGGGAAGAAAATTGCCCTGGCCAGTGGAGATGAGGATAAGTTTGAAGTGATCGGTGTGGTCAAAGATTTTAATATCAACAGTGCTAAGTCGGTGATCAATCCTTTGGTTATCATTCATCATGAGAATGATCAGGTTTGGGATTATGGTTTAGGCTTGAGCTACTTTTCGCTAAAACTCGATGAAACAAAAGTAAAGTCATCTGGGGAGTTGATGGCAGCCATTAATCAGGTGGAAAAAATCCTCGCGGAAACAGATGCTACGGTTCCGTTTGAGTATAGTTTTATGGATCAGGAGTTTGATAAAACCTTCTTGTTTGAACAGCGAATGGGGGTTGTTCTAAGTGTTTTTACCGCTTTGGCTTTAGTGATTGGATGTCTGGGATTATTTGGATTAGCAGCATTTGCAGCTGATAGAAGAGTAAAAGAGCTAGGTATTAGAAAAGTGCTGGGAGCCAGCATCACAGAGCTGTGGGTGTCTTTCTCTTCAGAGTTCTCAAGTTTATTAATCATTGCTGTGCTGATTGCAGGTCCACTGTCCTGGTACTGTGTAGATCAGTGGTTAGCCAACTTTGCTTTTAGAACTGCGATTGACTGGTGGGTATTTGCCGTTGCTATTATTGGTGCTTTCATGGTGGCGATTGCCACCATCACCTATCAATCACTGAAAGTCGCCTATAAAAACCCGGTTGATTCTTTAAGAGATGAGTAACTACATTCCCTGAATTACATGACGTTGCTCTATGGCCCAAATAGCAAGGCTATTGGATTGCTTAGCAATGTCTAATTTGGTAATAATATTGCTGCGGTGCTTCTCTACTGTTCGTTCGGATATGTGAAGCATCTCGGCAATTGCTTGTGACCCCAAAGACTCTGCTATGAGTTTTAGTATTTTTAACTCCGATGGTGAAAGTTGCTGTAATTTTTGAGTGACAAGGTCTGAACTTGTTACTTCTTCTCTTATGGATGGACTATAGTAGAATTTGTTATAATAGACTTGCTCCAGGCATTTGTATATTTCTGTAGTC
>CAXEKM010000286.1:0-8162 GCA_963996645.1 uncultured Marinoscillum sp. | reverse complement strand
TTCTTCTTTGTTGAAAAGATAATTTTAC
This sequence comes from uncultured Marinoscillum sp., assembly GCA_963996645.1. Classification (GTDB taxonomy): domain Bacteria; phylum Bacteroidota; class Bacteroidia; order Cytophagales; family Cyclobacteriaceae; genus Marinoscillum. The sequence continues at coordinate 8,134 of CAXEKM010000286.1, read as the reverse complement.
AATTTTAAAAAATAATTTCTCATCACAATCTAATTCAATTTCATCTTTTCTTCTTAATAAAATTACAGCAGACTTTACCTTTGGAGGAGGTATAAACAGATGGTTAGAAACCTCAAATAAAAAATCAACTTCAAAAAAAGCTTGAGTCAGAACTGAAAGAATCCCATATTTTTTTGAACCTTCTGACTCACATATTCTTTCTGCAACTTCATATTGAAACATCCCACACATTTCAGTAATGATACTTCTATTTTCTAAAATTTTAAAAACTATTTGAGAAGAAATATTATAAGGGAAATTTCCGATTATTGAAAAGTTGCCACCGCTGAAAACTTTAGATAAATCAAGCTTTAGAAAATCATTTTTGATAATTATATTTCTATCAATACCTAATTGAGTAATCAAAAAAGAGACAGATTCATCATCTATCTCTACTAACTTTAAATTATATTTTTTCTTGATCAAGAATTTTGTTAAAACTCCAGTACCAGGACCTATTTCCAAAACATTTTCAGAACTATTGTCTAAAGACTCAACAATTTTATTTGCAATGTTATTATCCTTTAAGAAGTGTTGGCCTAGTGATTTCTTTGGTTTAACAAATTGCAAAATAAGATTATTTTATTGTAGAAAATCCTGTGTATGGCTGTAATACTTTTGGTATTTTAATTCCATCTTCAGATTGATTGTTTTCAATCAATGTAGCTAAAACCCTTGGAAGAGCTAAAGAGCTTCCATTTAATGTATGAACAAGGCTTGTATTCCCTTCGCTGTTTCTGTATCTAATCTTTAATCTATTAGATTGAAAGGTTTCAAAATTAGAAACAGAGGAGACCTCTAACCATTTATCTTGGGCAGGAGAATAAATTTCAAAATCATAAGTAAGAGCTGAAGTAAATCCTAAATCACCACCACACAGCCTCAATATTCTATATGGCAAGCCAAGGCTCTTAACTAACTTCTCTACATGAGCGACCATTTCATCTAGCAATTCATAAGATTTATCTGGGTTAGCAATTTGAACAATCTCTACTTTATCAAATTGATGCAGTCTGTTCAAGCCACGAACATGTGCTCCCCAAGATCCCGCTTCTCTTCTGAAGCAAGGAGTATATCCTACGTGTTTGATCGGAAGTTCTGCTTCATTCACAATCACGTCTCTGTAAATATTGGTGATTGGTACTTCAGCGGTTGGGATCAGGAATAAGTTAGAGTCTGTGATTCCGTACATCTGACCTTCCTTGTCTGGAAGCTGTCCTGTACCATACCCAGAATCTTCGTTGATCAGTATTGGTGTTTGTACTTCTACATATCCAGCTTTTTGTGCTTCATCCAGGAAGTAGTTGATCATGGCTCTCACCATGCGTGCACCAGCACCTTTATAGAAAGGAAAGCCCGCGCCTGTAACCTTATTGCCTAGTTCAAAGTCAATAATGTCATACTCGCTAATCAAATCCCAGTGTGGTTTAGCGTCTTCTCCTAATGTTGGAGTAGCACTATCATCCAGTTTCACTACCTCATTGTCTTCTTCACTTTTTCCAGCTGGGACAATAGGATTCGGAATATTCGGGATGTTATATAGTTTGTTGAGAAGCTGATCCTGAATGGAGCTCATTTGCTCTGAAAGCGCTTTGTCTTTTTCTTTCAGTTCTGCAGTTTCTGCTTTCGCAGCTTCGGCTTCATCCTTTTTGCCTTCTTTGAAAAGTTGACCGATTTGCTTTGCCAGCTGATTCGATTTTGCTTTTACCTCATCCAGTTCTTGTTGTGTTTTCTTTCTTTGATCGTCAAGATCGACCACTTCGCTAAGCAAATCTTTTGCATTTTGTATGCCTCTTTTGCCTAACCCTTCAACGTATTTGTCTAGGTTTTCCTGAATGTTATTTACTTGTAGCATGTTATTAAGCTTTCTGGCTTGTCAAATGAGGTTGCAAAGTAACTGGCATTCCGTCAATAAAGGAAGTGAACCGTCAAAATATTGGTTTTTAACGCTCAACAGAATTTAATCGTGTTTATTTGTGAAATAGTATGCGTTAGCCTATACTTGTGGAGCAATTCAAGTGGAACTCCACTTAATTTTTATCCTATTCGATATTTTATCTTAATCTCCGCACGTTTCTAACCAGCGGAACCAGTTTAAAACCCACTTATTAATTTATGTACACTTTAGATGATTTGAGTGTAAGGCTCCTTTCAGAATTGAGAGAGATTGCCGAGGATCTTGGTATTAAAAACGCCAAGAAAACTGCTAAGAAGGATCTGATCTACGAAATCCTTGACAAGCAGGCAACATTACCTGATGGCGAATTGAAGAAATTGAAAAAAGACAAGTCTGAAGATCAAAAAGCAGCCCCTGCTAAAGAAAAAGAAGACAAGCCTAAGAAAAAGCCAACACACAAGAAAAGAGAAAACGTAAAAGAAGCACCTAAGAAAGAAGAAAAAAGTGCTGATGATTTGTTGAAATCTCTTGACATTGAAATTGAAAACTCTGACGATAAGCCTGCTAAGGAAGAAAAGCCAGTAGAGAAGTCAGAAAAAACTGAAGACAGAGGTCCTCGCAAAAGAAGAGAAAACGATCCTCGTGCTAACAAAGAGTCTAATAACGACGAAAATAATAGCAATAAAGGTGGCGAACCTCGTGAAAATAGAGGTGAATCTCGCGATAATAACAGAGATCAAAGAAAAGACAACCGTAACGAACAGAGAAGTAAAAAAGCTCAGTTCAATGAGGATGTAAAAGAATTTGATGGAATGATCGAGAACGAAGGTGTTCTTGAAATTATGCAGGATGGTTATGGTTTCTTGAGATCAAGTGACTACCACTACCTTGCAAGTCCAGATGATATTTATGTTTCTCCTTCACAAATCAAATTGTTTGGTTTAAAAACTGGAGATACTGTTAAAGGTCAAATCAGACCTCCAAAAGATGGGGAAAAGTATTTTGCTTTATTGAGAGTAGAGAGTGTGAACGGTAAAACGACTGAGGAAATCAGAGACCGTGTTGCATTTGAATATTTGACTCCACTATTCCCTGATCAAAAATTAAATTTAAGCTCTAAAGCAGATAATTATTCTACTCGTATCGTTGACCTGTTTGCACCAATTGGTAAAGGTCAAAGAGGGATGATTGTTGCACAGCCTAAGACAGGTAAGACGGTGCTTTTGAAGAATATTGCTAATGCGATAGCTGAAAATCACCCAGAGGTTTACTTAATGATCTTATTGATCGATGAGCGTCCGGAAGAGGTGACTGATATGGCTAGATCGGTAAAGGCAGAAGTAGTTGCTTCTACTTTTGATGAGCAAGCTGATAAACACGTAAAAGTATCTAGCATCGTATTGGAAAAAGCTAAGAGAATGGTAGAGTGTGGTCACGATGTAGTGATCCTTCTTGACTCTATCACAAGATTGGCTAGAGCATACAATACGGTAGCTCCTTCATCAGGTAAAATTTTATCAGGTGGTGTAGATGCTAACGCATTACATAAGCCTAAGAGATTCTTCGGTGCAGCGAGAAATGTAGAGAACGGTGGTTCATTAACTATCATCGCTACTGCATTGATCGAGACTGGATCCAAGATGGATGAAGTAATCTTTGAAGAATTCAAAGGAACAGGTAACATGGAACTTCAATTGGATAGAAAACTATCTAATAAGAGAGTTTACCCTGCTATCGATGTGCCTGCATCTGGTACTCGTCGTGAGGATCTTCTTATGGATAAAGAAGAGCTGCAGAGAGTATGGATCCTACGTAAGTTTATGTCTGACATGAACAGTAACGAAGCAATGGAATTCCTTCTGAGCAGAATGAAAGGAACAAGAAATAATGATGAGTTCTTAATCTCTATGAACGGTTAAGAGAACATCAAACCGATATAAAAAAGCCTCTCTGATTTCAGAGAGGCTTTTTTAATGCTCTTTATTCTATGATGATTCTTCTGGTTATTGTTTTCTTTTGAAACAGGAAATGACCAGACTCTGTTAATCGTTAAATCTTGAGCTTTAGAGCTCAAGTAGATTGCACAAAGAGTGCAGAGAAGCAGTCCTTTTTTCTTAAATGTTATCACTTTGTTTTTAATGTATAGAGGTTAGGGTTGGGGATAGGTAGTTCTGATCTTTATTAGAGGCTAATAACCCGCTGATGTCTACATATTCGATGTATGCAATCAATAGGTCTTTATAAACATTATTTCTTTGGGCGCTTAGCTCTACTTTGTATTGTTCAAACTTGAGGATGGCCCCAGGGGTGGGGTTTTGCTGTATTCTTTCAAGTAATACATCACATCTCGAGACTTTTTCTTCTATCAGAACCAATAGTTGATTGAGTGAGGTCACTTTTTTAGTTATAGATTGGAGGTCAATATCCACTTCTTCATAGGTTTGATCTACATCATTTTGACTTTCAATTAGTTCAAATCGATCTCTAGCCAGGTCTGCTTTTTTTCTATTAACTATTGGGATTGATACACCAATTTGAAATCCTAAATGATCATTAAAAGTTGAGCCCTGATCTAAATCCATGTTTGCTTGCATGAATCCGATATTCCCAAAAGATTCAGATTTATTGACCTGATACATCTTCTTTTTTAAGTCAAGCTTGGAGTCCGCCAATGACTTATGAATGTTTTGTAATTCTGAGCTATCACTGGAATTGATAATATCGAGGATTTTTTTTGGAGAGATCATTTCCCAGGTATCCCAGTTAAGGTCAGTATCTGATTCTTTGACAATTGGCAATTTGGAATCTTGATAATCAAGCTCTAGAGACGTTTTCTTGATCTCTAAATCCGCAATGCTGGATTCAATGGCTATTAAATCAATTGGGTCTAATTTGTCTCCAGCGGAAATATCAATGTCAATAGATAGCTGCTTAAGATTCAGCTCCTCTTGAATCATTTGGAGTTTATGATACATGAAGAAGCTCTCGATTAACAACATATATCTTCTTTTCAGTTCTTTACTTATCGCAAGTGAATAATTGATTTCACTCACTTGTTTCAATTGACTCTGATAGGATTTGTTGGCTTTTATCTCCCACGGATTGGTAGGAGAAACGCGAAATCGATAATCATCAATGGTTTCGTTGTAATGTTTGGCTTTTGCTCTGATTTCAACTTCACGAATCCATGTAGATTTAATTGGATCATCATCCAAAAAAGTCAATTCTTGCTCAAAGCGTTTGACATTCAATGTCTCGAATGACGCTTTTAAGTAATCATCAACAAAAGTGCCTTGTTGAGCAAATGCTTGATTCGTAAATAAAGAGCATGTGATCACAAGACTTAGGCAAATGCTGTTAATAGTCCAATATGACAAATACTTTCTCTCCATTTAAAAACTTACTTTCTTCAGGTATTTTGATAAAAATTTCTCTGCCCCAGGAGGGGAGTTGGTCAAAGGTTCTTAACCGATCCGGGTACTCAATGATTCGGCTACCTACCTCTACAATTGTTCCCTCAATTTTATATTGACGATTGGTTGATTCCACAAGAACTCTATCTCCACTTGTTAGCTCGATGTTGTTGTGTTCATTGGTGAATGCTCTGATAATTGTTGGATTATTTTCATAAACAGAGATCATGTTGGTGTATGACGGGACCAATTGATCCAATTCAATGTTAATGCTCCCGATTGCTCCATCGACACGTGCGTATTGCACTAGTTCCTGCTCTTCCTCATTGAGAAGGTTGATTTCCTTCTCTAGTAGATTGATCTCTGCCAGAGTATTGGTTTGTTCCAGCTCAAAAACAGAATTTATTTCACGCAGCCTTAGGTTATGCTCTCTTTCTAGAAGTGCATTTTCTTCCTTTAATAAAGACAGTTTATTCTGTAAAATAGAATCTGGAGTAGAATTGTATTCAATATCTAAACGTTTGAAATCATCAAGAACCTTGTTTCGCTGATCTAGCGTGATGTTGATTTCTTCGATTTCAGTATGAAGTTGTTTTTTCTTGAGATCGTACTCCAGGTCATTAAGGTATTGCTTGTTTCTTTTTTGAAGCTCTTTTTTATCTTGATTGCTTTTAAGTAGAGCTATTTTATTGGCGATATTTTCCTTTTCTAAGAGAAGGTCAGGTCGCTCCACTTTCAATAATCGATCTCCGGTTTTTACTTGCTGACCGGGAACTACATAGATTTCTTTTACTCGAACAGTTTTTTGGAAACTGATTGTGTAACTGTTTGGCTCCACTTCGGCTAGAATAGCGGCAGAATCTTCAGAGTTAAAAGCCACAAATGCCAAGACCAGCGTGAGGCAAACCCAAAAGATGAATAATAGGTGATTTTTCATGTTTTAGATTTTGTCAAGGTTGTCGTCACGCTCGATTTTGATATTTGATAAGCCCTCAGTGGAATTGAGAGTGGTGAACAGTAAGTTTCTATCCGTCTCTTTTTTGAGAATGATGAAATAGCCAATTCTTTTTCCGGTTTTTGTGCTACTGAGGTTTGTTAGCCGGATATAGTCACAATAATCGCTGAGTAAACCATTGATGTTATTTTCATCGAACTCATTGCTCACCGTCAGCTGAAGAGCGCATTCTCTTGATAGGGTAACACCTCCAAATTTGGAGAAATGTAGCAGCATAGCGATAAAGCAGAAAACAACGGTTCCAGCTAAGGCAATGGAGTATCCATATACCCCTGCGGCTACACCAACAGAGAGCGTTGAGAATATGAAGATAATGTTACGTGGGTTCTGTACCGTTACTCGAAAACGTATGATTGCAATGGCTCCGATGATTCCAAAGCCGGCAGCTACATTGTTCCCTACGGCCATAATCACCATACAACTCACAACAGCGCTCAAAATCATCGCTTGAAAGAAATTCCTTGAAAAGGCCATTTCCTTATTGGTGAGGTAATAGGTGAAGGCTATTATCGAGCTTAAAACGAATGATAATAGGATTGAAAATAAGGCTACTTTGAATGAGGGGTACTCATACAAAGTTTCTTTTGTTAGTGATTCTAGCATTGATTTTACTTAACATTCCCTTAACAATATAAAGAGTTATGTTAGCATAACGACACCAGCTTCAAGTAATTATTCATGGCGTTTTTATCATCAGACGCCTAAAATTCCCAAGTTTAAAAAATGTGATTTTCGTTGATTGATCCAATAAAACTGTTCGTTGATGAAATGATATAGTTCATAGATCAAAGCGCCTGTAAGCAATCTTTCAGGCTTGATCTCCAGTGCGGAATATTTTTTTGAAAAATTTCTTCAAATTTTGATTTATCCATCACGCTGTAGTGCGGACGTGCCGCAGGAGTTGGATATTTCTCTGTTGGAATTGGTTGAACTTTGGTGCTGATAGACTTGTACTCGAAGATCGCACAGGTGAAATCATACCATGAAGCCACCCCTTGATTACTGTAGTGATACAAACCGTAATCAGTACTTCCAGCACTGATGATTTCCAGAATTGATTGTGCTAAATCACGTGCATAAGTTGGTGATCCAATCTGGTCAGCTATGATGTTCAACTCATCACGACTTTCAGAAAGCTTGATCATGGTTTTGACAAAGTTGTTTCCAAAAGTGGAATACAACCAGGATGTTCTAAAAATGAAATATTTATCCAGTGACTTTGCCACTTCCAGTTCCCCATTCAGCTTTGATACACCATAATAGTTAACAGGAGAAGTTGGTTGATCTTCTTTCAAAGGTTTAGAAGAAGTGCCATCAAAGACAAAGTCAGTAGAAATATGAAATAGTGTGACATCATATTCCTTGCAGAGTTCAGCGAGATTCTTACTTCCTAATACATTGATATTGTCACAGGCGGTACGGTCATCTTCAGCTTTATCAACTGCAGTATAAGCAGCACAATTGATGCAAAAGTCAAAGTTGCCCTGTTCGAAGGCAGCCTTCAGTGCGTTTTTATTGGTGATATCCATTTCAGGATAGTCCGAAAAAGTAAACTCGAAGGTCGAATACTGACCTTTTAAGAATTGTAATTCAGAACCTAACTGCCCTCCACTACCTGTGACTAATATTTTCATCTCTATAAGTTAATTAATCTTTGTTGACTGTCTACTTCGTGTAATTTTAAGCTTCCTTGCCTTCTGCGTAATCTCTAAGATATTCGTAGCGATCTGTCAAGTCTCCTCCTTCCGTAATGGTAGCTCGTTTGATGAC